>JAUSGU010000074.1 GCA_030648825.1 bacterium | reverse complement strand
AAACAAGAAATTGTTTCGCGAATACTCCCCTCACACCATCTGGCGTCTTCTTTTCTTTCTTCCAGATTTATTTCAATCTCTCTCAACCCGTTTCTGTTTACCCGAACAGACTGAATCAGAGACAGAGCGAGAACTTTTTCTTCTATGAGGAGAGCCTGATAGAGAAAAATATTGTTCTTTGAAAAGAAGAAGAAATAATTGCCGGCTATTTCTCGGAGAGCTGTTGCTGATATCGTTTCTGTTTTGGCGCGCTCATTACCCCTGACGATTATTTTTTCTATAGACATAAACTGCGCTTGCGACAAAAGAGATAATCCTGAAAAAATAACACCCAAAGCGAGCAGAATATACAAACTGATAAACAGAGCACGTTTGCGTCTCCTCACATGGAGCTTCTTTTGATAAATCTTCCCGATAGATCCGCGCATATTTATTTTTTTATGGAATCAGAACCAAAGTATGGCTTCAAAACTTCCGGAATGAGCACAGAGCCGTCTGCTTGTTGGAAATTTTCAACCATAGAAACGAGAATACGGGGGGTGGGAATAGCGGTGCAATTGAGCGAATGAGCATATTTCAATTTTCCTAGGACATCGCGATAACGGATATTGAATCGTCGGCATTGAAAATCATGAAAGTACGAAGCCGAAGATATCTCGCGATATTTGCCTTCTTTTGGCACCCATAAATTAATATCATACTTTTTCACCTGACCGAGTCCGAGATCTGCGCCACAATTTATGACCGTCTGATATGGAATGCCTAGAGATTCAATAAACTCTTCCGTATTTCGGTTGATTTCCTCGTGAAATTTCACAGAAGTTTCGTGGCTCGCTTCGCACAATACGACTTGCTCCATCTTGTAAAACTCATGGACGCGAATCAAACCTTTGACGTCTTTTGAATGACTACCCGCTTCGCGCCTAAAACAAGGTGAAAAACCGATGTATTTTATGGGAAAGTTTTTTAGATCCAAAACTTCGCCAGAATGATAGGCCATGAGAGGCACTTCGGCTGTACCAGCCAGAGCATCACCGTCTTGGGTCATATAATAGTCTTCAACATCACCCGGCAGATGAGCGGTGCCGTAGAGATTTTCCTTGCGGACAATAACCGGTGGAATGATAGGCGAAAATCCCCGTTTGGTAAAAAAATCCAAAGCATAATTCCAAATAGCAAAATAATGTTTATCTCCCGGACCGGTGAGAAAGTAACCGCGAAAACCATGGACTTTTGCTCCGCGCTCAAAATCAACCATGTGAAGACATGTCATCAACTCCAGATGATCTCCCGCCGGAAATGAGAATGTCGGTTTTTGACCCCATATTTTTACTTCTTTATTGTCTGTTTCGTTCTCCCCTTCTGGCACAGATATGTCCGGAATATTTGGCACGCGGAGCATGAGTGTCTGCCAGTCTTTCATTATTTTTTTTAGGTTTTCTTCTTCTGTTTGAAGCTCAACTTTCAGTTTTTTCATTGATTCCAAGAGGGATGATTTCAAATCAGCGTCAGCCGAAGGAAGTTTCAGAGAGACAGCATTTTGTTCCGCCCTCTTGGCTTCTACGGATGTTTGAACGGCTCGCCTCTGGTCATCCAAAACGAGCAGAGCGTCAATATCCACATCTACATGCTTCTTTTTGGCACCTATTTTAACCAACTCCTTGTTATCTCTGATGAATTTGATGTCCAGCATTTTAGATTTTCTTTATAATTTCTTTATCTTTTCTTTATCTCGGAATTGTACACTAATAGGGCTATGAATTCCATTGGAAATATCAGGAAACTGTCATTGGGAGAATATCCCGCTCTCATTCGAGAATTGCATAAACCGCCGGAGGATTTATATATAGTGGGTGAATTACCGCCCGCCAATTACATATATCTGACTGTGGTCGGCGCCAGACGTTATAGCGATTATGGCAAGCAAGTCTGCGAGAAATTGATAGAAGGTTTGCGTGGCTTGCCTGTCGTCATCGTTTCCGGCTTGGCTTTCGGCATAGATATCATCGCCCACAGAGCGGCGATCAAAAATAATATAAAAACCATAGCCATACCGGGATCTGGATTGCGAGAGGATGTCATCACTCCATCTGCCCATCTAGACGTAGCAAAGCGAATCTTGTCGGCCGATGGCGCTCTGTTATCGCCATTTCCGCCGGAAACACCGGGAGCAAATTGGACATTTCCCGTGAGAAACGAAATCATGGCGGGGATTTCTCATGCAACGCTCGTGATAGAAGCAGTGAGAAAGTCCGGCACACTCATCACAGCAAAGCACGCGACCGATTTCAACAGAAATGTTCTAACCGTGCCGGGTTCTATTTTTTCAAAACTATCAGAAGGACCACATATGCTCATTCGCCTCGGCGCTACGCCTATAACAAATAGTGGTGAATTGATAGAAGCTCTGGGTTTTAAAACAAATGTAAAACGAGAAGAAATAAATTACTCCGACTTGTCGGAAGATGAAATAAAGATTATGGAAATATTGGCGAGCCCTCTCCCTCGCGACCTGCTCCTGGAAAAATTGGGAATGGAAACAGGTCGGGTAAACGCTCTCGTTTCCCTCTTGGAGATAAAAGGTCTCATAGAAGAAACTATGGGCGAATTACGGAGAGTATAAAAATCAAAATCTCCCAAAAAATTCACGAAAAAGTTTTCTATAATTTGCCAAATTTTTATTATTCATGTAATACTTGCCAGAACAACAACAGACATATGACAAAACTGCTCATCGTAGAATCTCCGGCCAAAGCGAAAACCATAGGCAAATATCTCGGAAGCGAGTATCAAGTCGTGGCGTCCGTTGGTCATGTGCGCGATTTGCCGAAGTCCAATAAAAAAGCCATTGATATGGATCACTTTACACCTCACTATGAAGTGTCAGTGGGTAAAGAAAAAATTCTGCACGAAATAGAGAGATTGGCCAAAAAATCAGACGAAATACTGCTGGCAACCGACCCCGACCGCGAGGGTGAAGCTATAGCGTGGCATATCGCCGAGGCTGTAGATTTCGGAAAAAAACCTGTCCGGCGCGTGGTTTTCCATGAGATTACCAAGGATGCGATTGTGGAAGCTCTGGAGCATCCGCGAGATATAGACGAGAACTTGCGCCGCGCCCAGGAGGCGCGGCGCGTTCTGGACCGCTTGGTTGGCTATGACCTCTCTGGCATCATATGGAAAAAAGTGCGCTACGGATTATCCGCTGGTCGCGTCCAATCCCCCGCCCTGCGTATCGTAGTGGAACGCGAGAGAGAAATAAAAGCTTTTAAACCAGAACAATATTTCACGATCACCGCCAATACAAAAACTCCAAAAAAAACCGAACTCTCTCTCGTTTGTTCCATAGAACCGAGAGAACAAAAAGAAGCCGAGAGAATCGTTGCTGTGGGCAAAAGAGAATCTTGGAATATCCTTTCAATAGAAGAAACAGAAGCCAAACGTTCTCCACGAGCGCCATTTACAACTTCCACCCTCCAACAAACCGCTTCCACACGCCTCGGCTTCTCCCCTTCCCGCACCATGCGCACAGCTCAAAAACTATATGAAGCCGGCCTCATCACATATATGCGCACGGATTCTACGACACTCTCAAAACAGGCTATAGGTCAAATTGCGAGTACCATAGAAAAAATGTTTGGCAAAGACTTGGTAGAAGTTCGCATATTCACAACCAAATCAAAGAATGCCCAAGAAGCTCATGAAGCAATCCGACCGACAAATGCGGGACGTAGCTGTGCCGGCCACACGACAGAAGAAAAAAATCTCTACTCTCTCATATGGGCACGCGCTGTGGCGAGCCAGATGAGAGACGCGCGCATGATGCGCACAAAAATATTGGCAAATGTAAATTCAAAATCTATCCCCGATTTCTCCGCCAACGGTTCGCGAACTATCTTTCAAGGTTGGCTGGGAGCTGACCCGGGAGCGCGAGGTGAAGATGTGGAACTTCCTAAAGTAACGCAAGGCGACAAACTGGAATTGATAAATATTTCCTCTCTGGAAAAATTCACGGAGCCACCGTCACGGTATTCCGAAGCAGGACTGGTCAAAGAGCTTGAAAAGCGCGGTATAGGTCGCCCATCTACATACGCTTCTATCATAAAAACATTAGAAGACCGCGAATACGTCACAAAAGAAAACAGAAACTTGCGTCCTACGGACACGGGTGAAGTGGTCAGTGGTTTTTTGGAAGATAACTTCGGTGAATATATCAGTGATACTTTCACAGCGGAAATGGAAGACAAATTGGACTTTATAGCCGAAGGCAAAATCGGCTATGAAAAAACTCTCTCTGATTTCTATAAACCCTTCGCCAAAGACGTAAAATCAAAAGAAAAACTGGCCAAAGCCACCAATCTAGGCTCTGCCGATCCAAAATTAAAATGTCCGAAATGCCATGGAGCGATGATCATAAAACTGGGCCGTTCTGGCAAATTTCTCTCATGTTCGCTCTATCCCGATTGTGATGGCGCCCTCATGATAGACGGCACCGAAATGCCAAAAGACAAAGTGATAGGCATCCATCCCAATACAGGCGGAGAAATTACTTTGAAAAACGGCAAATACGGACCTTATGTGGAAATGGTCATATTGGAAGAAATAAAATCACAAGAAATAAAACCTGAACCAATAAAGAAAAACAAAAGATCCAAAAAACCACAGCTTCGCCGCGCCAGCGTGCCAAAAGAAATAAAACCCGAGGAAGTCACTCTGGACCAAGCTGTTCACTTCCTCTCCTTGCCACGAGAACTCGGCACACATCCTGAAACAAACAAAATGATTACCGCAAATATCGGCCGTTTCGGCCCATACATCGTCCATGACACCGACTTTCGCTCTCTCAAAAAACCAGATGATGTCTACACTATCATCCTCTCCCGCGCTCTGGAAATTCTAAAAGAACCAAAGAAAAGACGCGGTTTCGCGAGGAAGAAAAAGGAATAAAAAAAAACAAAAGGCGCTGATGGTGATGGCGCCTTTGTATGGAAATTATTTTCAAAATTTATATCAAGTTACTCTCCACCTCACCTCTTTTTTGTTATTTGATATTTTTGGCACACGCATATACCAAACGATACCAACAGTGAAATAACTAAAACCCATAACGAACTTTGCAACCGGCGGAGAGAGATCAAAAAATTCACTGAACGTAAATGCCAGATACGACGCCAGAAGAAGCATAACGACGAGAATCGAGCCCTGCCACAAAACAAAAAGTATCGTTTTCATGGGAGTAATTATGGGTCTGGACACCGCCAGAACGGCTGGCTTATGCCAAGGTGCAATACTATATTAGGTATATACCTAGGAATATATACTGTCAATTATGCTCAACAATTTGAACTTGAACAGAAATTTAAATAATTTAAATGGAAAAGTTTTTTATGGAATACAAATCCTCGGTATTTTCGTCTTCTTTCTTTTCTTCTCTGGAACGATCGTCCAGAGGAGCGATAGGTGGAATGCCGGCGATTTCGTTTGTCATATTTTTTTCCAAAACTTCTCTCGGATCAATTCGCCTGTTTGATTGAACAATATCTAAAATCGTCTTCAAGTCTTCTGGGGTGAAAAAATCAATGGTGATTTTACCGCCTTTTTGTTTTTGTTCTATAGAAACACGCGTGCCGAATGTCTCAGAAAGTTTCTGTTCCATTTCTAGGATAGTCGGATCGAAACTGCGCTCTTTTTTGCGCGCTCTCTCCACGGCGATTTTGCGGGCGATCATTTCCGTCTCGCGAACGGTCAATCGTTTGAAAGTGATTTCCTTGAAGAGGGTTACCTGTTCCTCCGGTCTATCGGCGAGCATCATCAAGGGTCGAGCGTGACCTTCAGAAATTTTACCCGCCGACAGAGAATCGAGAATTTCTGACGAGAGCATGAGCAAGCGAATGCAATTTGAAACATACTCGCGCGACTTGCCGATTTTTTGGGCGATTTGAATGTGTTTTAAACCGAATTCTTCCACCAGCTGATTGAATGACCGAGCGCGTTCCACAGGATTGAGATCCTCACGCTGGAGATTTTCTATGATGGCCAATTCCAGTTTCACTCTGGCATCATCGCTATTGGCGCGGATGATAGCCGGCACGTGTTGGAGTCCGAGCAGTTTAGAAGCACGCAAACGACGTTCTCCCGATATCAGTTCATATTCCACAACCAATCCACCGTCTTCTTTTGAGATTTCCGTGCGCGTCACCGTGAGAGGCTGGAGGAGCCCGTACATACGGATTGATTCAGCCAAATCACGCAGACCAGCCTCGTCAAATTCCCGACGAGGTTGATACGGATTGGGCCGAATTTTGTGCGTTTCAATCCAAAAAATTGAATCTCCAAAAAATTGAGATACCATAGGTTTGTATGTGATAATTTTAACACATCAAAAAGAAATCAAACAGAAAATTGAGAAAACTACGATTTTGGTGTAAATTGCTCATGCGAGGATAAATATGCCGGAGTGGCGGAATGGCAGACGCGCACGACTCAAAATCGTGTATCGAAAGGTGTGTGGGTTCAAGTCCCACCTCCGGCACCAGAATCCAAAAGAAAAGCCCGTGCTGGAAAGCACGGGCAGAAAATCCTCTCTGATAATAATTCAGTCACGAGCGAAGGCTTGATTCAAAAGTTTTTCGCGCTCAGCACGGACGAGAGCAATCTTGAATGCACTAACGAGGTCATTCAAACTGTAAATATGTTCAACATCAATACCGTCTTTGATATATTGGGCAGATTTTCGACGCACTTTGATGGCTTCAACCTCTTCTTCCGAAAGCTTCATGCCTTCAAAATCAGTCGGCTCAGTGGATACGGCCCCAGGTGAGACTGGCGCGAGAGCTTCCATACGGAGCTTTGCCTGCTCGTGAGCCTGAGCAAAAATCGAGATGAGACTAGCGGGATCTTTGACATCATTGATATTTTGGCCGTCCTTGATACGAATAAATTCTCCGTGTAAAACTTCAACGCTAATTGGAACAGGTACTACATCAGACACTGCACTAGTCAGTAATGATTTGGACATTATATCCTCCGATTTTAATTTTTGGGTTGCCAGACAATTTCATATCTGATATTAATGAGTTTATATGAAAAAGCAACTGCCAAAAATTATCGTCCTACTCGGCCCCACGGCTACGGGAAAAAGCGATCTGGCCGTCTATCTGGCGCAGAGATTCGGAGGCGAGGTGATTTCAGCTGATTCTAGACAAGTTTACAGAGGATTGAACATAGGTTCTGGCAAGATTACGAAAAAAGAAATGGTGGGTGTTACCCACCATCTGCTCGATATAATTGACCCTAAAAAAGTTTACAATGCCGAGCAATTCAAGAGAGACGGAGTAAAAGCAATAGAGAATATTTTGAAACGCAAAAAGCTTCCTATCATATGTGGTGGCACTGGATTTTATATTGACACTCTCGTTTTCAATGAACAGTTTCCCGATGTACCGCCAAATAAGTCTCTCCGAGCGAAATTGGCAAAAAAATCTACCGAAACTCTAATGAAAGAAATAACAAAGTTGGATCCAGCCCGCGCAGAGGCTCTGGATCCATACAACAAAGTCCGCATCATACGCGCCATAGAAATCGCTCGAGCGCTAGGCAAAGTGCCGAAAGTAAAACGTGCGAAACAATACGAAACACTTTGGATCGGTTTGTCGTTGGACCGCAAAATACTGCGAGAAAAAATTCATACACGATTATTGAAACGCATGAAAGCGGGTATGGTTCCAGAGATTTCAAATCTCCATAAAAACAAGGTGTCCTGGAAACGCCTATATGACCTCGGTTTGGAATATCGCTACATTTCTCTCTACATTCGCAAAAAATTATCGAGAGGAGAAATGCTTGTCAAGCTAGAACAGGAAATCTGCCAGTTCGCCAAACGCCAGATGCAGTGGTTTGGAAGAAATAAAGACATCAAATGGTTCAAACCAGGCGAAAACGGCAAAATAACGGACGAAATAAAAAAGTTTATTTAGATTCCTCCACCAACACGATTTTATGGGGAGAGTGATGCCCACTAATTATTTTTATCACTCTCTTTGAGATACCGAAATACGCCCGCAATAATTCTAGAGCACGAGCATTTGCCAATCCCCTCTCCGCCGGTACATTTACCGCCACCAGATATTCATCCGGCTTTTCTTCTTTCACCGATTCTTTCTTTGCACCGGCGTTTACATAGACTTTTATGTACATTCAAATAGTATAATCCAATTTTGGAAATGAGTGACTTCTTATGCTATGCTCTCCCCTACGGGCCTATAGTTTCAATAGTAAAACATCGCACTCCAAACGCGGAGTTCCTGGTGCAAGTCCAGGTGGGCCCGCAATAGGAAAAATAACAAAGGAAAACGAAATAGGTATTCTCGTGGAGCACGAAAGTTTTCTTGCTAGAAAACTTTCTCGGCTTCGGCCTCGTCAGGCCTCAGGCGTCTCCACTCGAACACTATTTCGTTTTCCTTTGTTATTTTTACTTCTTGCTCTCCTTGAAAACCACGCGTTTGCGCAACTTTTTTGAATACTTTTTCAGCTCTATTTTGCGCTCCACTTTACGTTTATTTTTACGAGTAAAATAGACTTCGCCAGTCTGTTTATTTTTGAGAATTATAAGTTGGTCTTGGGACATAAGATAAATTGAAGTTGTAATATAAACTATTTTGGAACATAATGCAAATATATGAGACTCTCAACATGGCTTCGGCACAAGAGATTTCCTTATGAGCCACTCATAACCATAGAGACATCAAAATCACGACTTTTGAGTAATCTGAAAGAATTCAATTTGTATGCCCCAGAGGGTTTTATAGCCCCTATATTGAAAGCTAATGCCTATGGACACGGCCTCCTGAACATCGCCAAAACTCTGGAACAATGCACCGATAAAATTACTTTTTTGGGAGTTGATTCGTATTTTGAAGTCGTCGCCCTACGCAGCAGAGGCATAAAAACTCCCTTACTCATCATAGGTTATACTCGTCCAGAAACAATGCAAAAATCACGGCTGAGAAATGTCTCTTTCACCGTGACAAATATGGACACATTAAAATCTTTGGAAAAATTGGGACGCAATATCAAAATTCATTTGAAGATAGACACCGGCATGCATAGACAAGGCATTAGGCCAGAGGAAATCATAGCGGCTGTGGAAATAATCAAAAATAATCCGAAAATAATTCTGGATGGCATATATACTCATTTTTGTGACGCCGATAACCATGACGAACGGTACACTAGAGCACAAATAAATATCTGGAATAAGTGTGTAGATGAAATAAAACCAAAATTTCCCGACATAAAATATATTCACGCGGCATCTACCGACGGTGCCATTTTTTCCAAAGACATAAGGGCCAATATGATTAGACTCGGCATCGGTCTCTACGGCATAAGCGAAAACAATAAATTGAATTCTGTTATTTCGCTTTTGCCGGTCTTGAAAATGAAAACCATACTGACCGGTGTAAAAAAATTAAATAGAGATGAAACAACAGGCTATGGAAACACTTTCAAAGCCACAAAAAATATGACCGTTGCCACCGTACCAGTCGGTTATTCTGAAGGCCTAGACAGACGATTGTCCAATAACGGCACCGTCCAAGTCGGCGTGCACAAAATCCCCTGCCCAATCATAGGTCGAGTTAGCATGAATATGATCACGATAGATGTTTCTTCAGTTGAGAATCCCATAGTCGGCACAGAAGTTACAGTTATAAGCGACAACGCTTCTGACCCGAACTCCATTCAATCTATTGCTAAAAACTGCAAAACAAACACTCATGAAATCGTCGTGAAAATTCCGGCACATCTAAAGAGAGTAATGACTCAATAATTTTGGCGTTTTGGCGTTTTTTCAATCATTCCCACATCAATTTCAAGCCATGTTCTGTAATTATGTAATACCAATTTATTCATAAATAAAATAGTACCACAAACAAAAGGCCAGTCCGAAGACCGGCCGGAAAAAACAAAAATTCAATTGGTGAATCGTCTAATCGCTTCTGCCATCTCCGGACGGATCTTTACAGAAACATTTGCGTCACCAGAATGACCAGTACCGGGACCAGGAAAATTGACATAATCTTTCCACCGAATAAATTTTCCCGGTACAGCAGCGTCTCCGCCAAATTCACTGAGAATCCACTGGTTGTGTTCACTACAAAAACCATCTATGGCAAAAGCCAATCTGAGAGTCTCACGACTGAAAACAATCTTCCCTGTCGCCCAATTTTCGAGACCATGAGTTAGTTTGTATTCAAGACAAAAAAGATTTTGGCCGGGAAATTTATCAATTCGCACCCAGACGGCACAATTCTTTATGTCTAAATGTGTACAGAGCAAAACACTTTCATTTGAACTTTGAATCACAGACATTTTAGTACAATGAGAATGACACCACACCGGAATGTCCAACTCATGTAGTGCGGGCGCCACAGAACGTGCTTTTTTCATAAGAAAAATACTCCCAATTTTGATTGTTGAAGAACTTTATACACAATACTCACTGACAGAAATAAATCAAGTTTTGTGCGCCGAGAGGGACTCGAACCCCCGGAGGCCAAAGGCCGCGACGTTTACAGCGTCGTGTAATTGCCACTATACGATCGGCGCATGTGGAACTCCAATACTTTAACAAATTTTACGTTTTAAGCCATCTTTTCAGACTTTTCTATTTTTTCCATTTTTTCCGGCTCTATTTCCCCGCCGAAAAATTTTACAAGCACGGGTTTCCTGCCTTTTTTTATATCAAACGTGAATTCGCCGTTTTTCATGCCGACAGCAATTGATCCACCTTTGTTTACCACCTGAGAAATCATGGAACCGGCTACAGGTGTGAGAATTTTTTCTTGGATAATACGTTTGAGCGGTCGGGCGCCGTATTGCGGATTGTATCCTTCGCGAGCCAGATATTCTAGAACCGCGGGCGATATCTCCAGTTTTATTTCTTTTTCGGCTAGACGTTTTATCACTTGTTCTATTTGGATTTTCACGATTTCTTTTACGGCCTCTATAGAGAGCACGTCAAATAGAATGATTGAATCCAGACGATTGAGAAATTCCGGCCGAAAATAATCTTTGAGACTCTGCATGACTTTTTCTTTTACATCTTGATATCTCGCTTTGTCTCCGCCCTCGGAAACGAAACCAATTTTTTCCATCCTGTCTATGTATTGCGCGCCGATGTTTGAAGTCAAGATGATGACGGTGTTTTTGAAGTTGACCACGCGACCTTTTGTATCCGTCAGACGGCCGTTATCCAGCACTTGGAGCAATATGTTGAATACTTCGGGATGAGCTTTTTCAATTTCATCAAAGAGAATGACGGAATAAGGGCGATGACGAACCATTTCGGTGAGAGAACCGCCTTCTTCGTATCCGACATAGCCCGGCGGAGCGCCGATCAATTTTGACGTTGAATGCTTTTCCATAAATTCCGACATATCAACACGGATGAGAGCTTTTTCGTCATTGAACATAAATTCAGCCAGAGCTTTTGTCAGTTCGGTTTTGCCGACACCCGTAGGACCGAGAAAGAGGAACGAGCCTATAGGCCTCTGAGGATCCGCGATGCCAGCGCGGGCGCGCCGTATGGTATCGGCAATTTTTTTGACTGCTTCCAATTGTCCGACAACACGTTTGGAGAGCTCGGCTTCCATTCTCATCAGTTTATGAGCTTCTTCTTCCAACATGCGTGAGACAGGAATACCCGTCCACTTTGAAACCACATCGGCGATGTCCTGTTCGTTTATTTCTTCTTTTAGAATTCGGCGGGAAGATTGTAGTTTTTTGAATTTTTTTTGCTTCAGATCCAAATCTTTTTCCAAGGCCGGAATCTTGCCGTATCTGATTTCGGCGGCGCGGGAGAGTTCGGCTTTCAGTTCGGCTGTTTCGGCGTCCAAACGCATTTTCTCCAATTCTTTTTTGAGAGTTTTGATTCCTGTGAGAAGTTCTCTCTCGCCTTTCCATTTCAGCTCCAGTTCTTGAGTCTGTTCCCGCAGATCGGCAATTTCTTTTTCAATGACTTTTGTGCGGGATTTCGGAGATTTGGCTTCGTCTTTGTTTTCTTTGGCTGATTCTATTTCCTTGCGCAGAGCTTCACGTTCAATTTCTAGACGCATGATTTTCCTATGAGCGTCTTCTAGAAGAGGTGGTTTTGATTCCAGAGAAATTTTCAGAGCCGAAGCCGCTTCATCCACCAGATCCACGGTTTTGTCAGGCAAAAATCTGTCGCTGATGTATCGAGAAGACAGATTGACGGCCGCCACAATGGCGTCATCTGTTATGCGCACACCGTGATAGAGTTCGTATTTTTCTTTGAGACCGCGCAATATGGCGATGGCATCTTCTATGGAAGGCTCCGCCACATGCACTGGTTGAAAGCGGCGTGTGAGCGCTGGATCCCTCTCTATGTATTTCTGATATTCCTTTAGTGTGGTGGCGCCGATAGCGCGCAAATCCCCACGGGCCAGAGCCGGTTTGAGCATATTGGAAGCGTCCATGGAACCCTCCGCCGCGCCCGCGCCGACAATAGTGTGAATTTCGTCTATAAAGAGAATAATTCTGCCTTCGGACCGTTCAATTTCTTTCATGATATTTTTCAGACGTTCTTCAAATTCGCCGCGATATTTTGTGCCGGCAACGAGCAGACCGAGATCTAGCAAAACTAGCTCTTTGTCTTTGAGTGATTCTGGCACATCACCTGTGGCCATACGCAAAGCCAAACCTTCAACGATAGCGGTTTTTCCCACACCGGCTTCACCTATGAGGATGGGATTATTTTTCGTCCTGCGGGAGAGAATCTGAATGATGCGGGTGATTTCTGAGTCTCGGCCTATGACCGGATCCAGTTTGTTTTCGGAAGCCAGTTTGGTGAGACTTTTTGTGTATTTGGCCAGAGTACGAGGCTTTTTCGGCGCGATGGGTTCAGTGCTTTTTGTGGCGCGCAGTTCTTCTAGGACGCGCATAACCGCTGCTTTGGTTATGCGAAAACGGGAGAGAATATCCAAGGCCGGACTGGATACTTCTAGGAGAGCGATAAACAAATGTTCGGTGGAAATGAATTCATCTTTTAGGTTGGCGGCGATTTTTCCGGAATTTTCCAGAGCTTGCGCTAATTCTGGCGTGAGATATATCTGATATGACTGGGACAGAGTGTTGCCTGCCGGCGCGCCTTCCAGAGATTCCGCCAGAGAATCGGAGAGGAGGATGATGTCCACTTCCAGTTTTTCCAAAATAGCCGTAACCATGCTCTCTTCCTGCAAAATGAGAGCCGAGAGCAGATGGAGAGGATTGACATGATTTTGGGCGCGTTCAATAGCCAGCTCATGAGCTCTCCTGATGGCTTCTTTGGCTTTGGTGGTGAAATGATTAAGGGGTGGCATATATTTTTAACATATTTGAAGGCAAGAAACTGTTTTGACTGCTACCATCGTTTATGGCTATAACTTCACCGAGGAGATTGACAAGTATAGCGCGACTGTCAAAATTTTCACCCAGAGCGTTGACTTTTATTCTATCGGTATTTTTTGAAGAAATAATTCCTGTGGCCACAGAAAGTTCTTCTCTACCCAGAATCAATATGACAGACTGACCGAGTTTTATGGCGTTGGAATTGGCGAGGACAGCCGGAGTGTAAACTCTAGCCAATTTCGGATCGGCGAACTGTTCGGCTTGAAAGAGCGAGACGCCGGTTATAGGATCGCGGGATACGAATGACAGAGAGACGGCATTGCCACCCTCTAGGTCGGCCTGGAGGTTATTAGTATAAACATTGTCCGTATAGACTGCAACTTTTCCTGAATTAGACAAGATGACACCGAGGCCGACAAATGTGTCATTGCTCCAAACGCGCGCGATGGACTTCCCTGCTTTGGCAATGGCGTTTGTCACCGCTTCGTCTTCTCTCACGACAATCGTTTCTTTTGTGGTTGTGGCCCCGGGAGAGACGGTCTCTATGGTTTTTTCAACGACGCGGTTTATGGTTTGAGTTACCGATGGAGAATTCTGATCCATGAGAGAAACAGTAACAATACCTGTGGCAATAGACGAAACAAATGAGACCAAGAGAGCCAAGAGGACAATTTGTTGTCGAGTGAGGTGTTCCATGCCTTTATTTTAGCATTTTTAAAGATGTAATTATTGTATCTATTTCCGCGTGATTGGTTTTCGCCGAAAATGTAAACCTCAAAGTATTTCTGGCGCGCCATTTTTCAGCACCGTTGGACGCTCCACCCTCATCAGACTTTCCTTCAACACCAAAAACTTCACCATCGGTTCTATTTAGATCCCCCGAAATCATAGCCTCCACCACATACGAATTTTCTTCGCCCTTTAAACACGAGCTTTTTGTGGAACAGGCGATGCCGGCTTTATCCAACATGAGAACCGCCATTTCCGGATCTGAAATGTTTGGCAGAGAGATGTTTACATTGTTTGGCAAACGCTTTTCCAGAGAGCCGTTTGTGATTGCCTGTGGCAGTTTTTTTTCCAGCTCGGCGAAAAAGTATTTTTGAATTTTTTTTGCTTTTTTAGATTTTTCCTCTCTCTCCCTCTGCGCGATTTCGAGCGCCACAGTAAAGCCTGTGATCAATTCCAAACTTTCCGTAGTCGGTCTCTTGTTGTGCTCTTGTCCACCACCTACCATGAGTGGTTCAAAGTTCACGTGTCTACGCACAACCAGCGCGCCAACGCCTTTTGGGCCCTGCATCTTGTGGGCATCCAGAGTCATGGCGTCGGCGCGCAAACCTTCTAGTTCGCAAGATAACCACAGAGGTGCTTGCGAAGCATCTACATGAAAAACTGGCCAGTCCGAAAGTTTTTCCGCTCGAATTTTCCGAATGCCTGCGCCGATTTTTGAGACAGGTTGTACCGTGCCGATTTCGTTGTTCGCATACATACACGTTACGAGAACTGTGTCTGGTTTAATGACGGCGAGAATTTCATCTGCCCTCACGACACCATCCGGCCTGGGCGAAACGTATGTAACTTTCACACCCCGCTTTTCAAAAATCTTCAAAGTTTCCAGAACTGATGAATGTTCTATAGCACTCGCCACGATATGGACACCTTCCGCGCGTTCCAAATGTCTCCGTAAAACTCCCTGAATAATCATCGCATTGGCTTCTGTACCGCCACTGGTAAAATAAACTTCCTCCGGTTTCACACCTAAAATCTTCGCACTTTTTGCACGCATATTTTCAAGTGCTCGTTTGGCCTCCACCCCTTCCCTATAAATGGCGCTCGGATTGGCCCACATTTTCCGTGCTTTCTTCATAACCTTTTCCACTTCCCCGCGAATTGGTGTCGTGGCCGCCCAATCGGCATATATGCGCTCCCTTCCAAAATTTTTCCCAAAATCACCAAAAGTAAATTTCATACCGTTATACTATGCAAAAAAACGTTTTTAAGCTAGTATATAAGCCATGATTCTAGATTCAAACATTCTCTTGGGCATCTTGGCATTGCTCGTCCTCGTCCTCACGATTGACACAGTCAGTTTACGCTGGAAAATCAAGAAAATGCTCCGAAACGACAAAAATGTGAACATCGGAGAATCGGTCATATCAATAGACAAAGACATAAAAGATTTCGGCAAATTCCGCAAGGAAATGGAATCGTATTTGGTAAATCTAGAAAAGAGAGTTCGGCGCAGCGCACAGGTTTCGGAAACTGTTCGCTTCAATGCGTACCGAGATGCTGGCGTTGGGGGCAATCAGAGTTTTGCCACGGCGATTGTAAACGAAAACGGCGATGGGCTCATCTTCTCCAGTCTCTACTCGCGAGAGAGAGTCTCTATTTTTTCCAAACAGCTCACTAAATTTAATTCCGACATAGAACTCTCGGCAGAAGAGCGTCGTGCCGTATCAGGAGCCAAAGCAAAACTTTCTGGATAGACTTTCTGGATAGTGAGTTTGAGGCGTCCTGCGGTATGAGGTGTGAGTCTCGAGAAACGGGTACGAGTCTGTCTCGAGGGTCCCGTTTCGAGACACGAGCACCTCATACCACAGGACGTCCACAAAAATATGGCCAAAAAAAACTCACAAAAAAATACGCTAGTCGTACCGGCGAACCGCATAAAGCGTCCGCCGGTGGTTGCCGTCATGGGCCATATTGATCACGGCAAATCAACTCTCCTGGATTACATCCGAAAAACAAACATTGTGGCAGGTGAAGTCGGTGGTATCACCCAGCGCATTTCGGCTTACGAAGTAATGGCACCCGAACGCATTACTTTCATAGATACCCCTGGACACGAAGCTTTTTCCGGTATGCGCGAACGTGGAGCTGCCACAGCCGACATAGCTGTCCTCGTCGTATCCGCCGAAGACGGCGTCAAAAAACAGACCATCGAAGCTTACAAACAAATTTCGGAAGCAAAAATTCCTATGATCGTAGCCATAAATAAAATAGACAAACCGGGAGCCGATCTGGAACGCGCAAAAATGTCTCTCGCCGAAAACGAAATTTATTTGGAAGGCTATGGTGGTTCGGTTTCCTATGTTCCCGTCTCCGCCAAAACAGGAGCAGGCGTAGAAGAACTCCTGGACCTCATCATTCTCACAGCCGATGTGGCGGAGCTCGCAGGTGATACATCCAAACCAGCAGAAGGCACGATCATAGAAGCTCATCGCGATCCAAAGAAAGGCATATCAGCCACATTGATTATAAAAGACGGCTCTCTATCCACAGGCATGTTTACGGCATCGGGAGAAAGTTACTCTCCTACTCGCATGATAGAAGACAGCCTGGGCAAGAAAATCGTTTCTGCCACGTTTTCTAGCCCTGTCCGAATCGTCGGCTGGAATACGGCTCCGCAGATAGGCGGTCTGTTTGTGACATTGGCAAACAAAGCCGAATTGGAAAATTATTTGGAATCGGTCAAAGAAAAAAAGAGAAACACCGCCATATCTCCACGAACCACAGTGGAAGTGACAAACAAAAAAAATCTACCCGTCATTATAAAAGCGGATGTTTTGGGATCGGTTGAGGCCATAGAACATGAAATTAAAAAAATCAAGAGTGAACGTGTGGCTATAAAAATCCTCTTTGCTGGCATCGGCGACATAACTGAATCGGATGTAAAAGTTGCCGGTAGCGACAAACAAGCAGTGGTTCTGGGTTTCAATATCGGCACAGACAGCCAAGCGGCGGCTATGATAGAACGATTGGGTTTGGAACATGCCGACTTTGACATCATATATAAACTCGTAGAATGGCTCTCGGCAAAAGTAACCGAACGCACGCCAAAAATAGCGGAAGAAGAAGTGCGTGGCAAAGCAAAAATCATGAGATTTTTCTCCCGCACGCGCGACAAACAGATAGTAGGTGGCAAAGTATCTGTTGGTGAGATTCACATAGGAGACCGAGTGAAAATCATACGGCGCGAGACAATCATAGGCGATGGCGTCATCCGCGAACTACAGCAAGCCAAAGTAAAAACAGGGAGCGTAAATGAAGGTTTTGAATTCGGCACCATGATAGAAGCCAAGATAGAAATCGCACCGGGTGATGTCATAGAAGATTTCGTGATTGTGGAAAAATAAAAAAACCGGCCAAAAATGAAAACCCAAAGAAAAGACAGATTCAATGAAGTAATACGCGACCTCTCTGCACGATTTCTCTCTATGGAATCCAATCGCACATCTATGATTACGATTACAAAAGTCGCTTCAACCGACAAGGGCGATAGAGTAACTATCTATTTCACCGTCTATCCGGAAAACCAAGAAGACGCCGCCCTAGATTTTGCCAAGAGAAAGAGGAGCGACTTTCGTAATTTTGTGAGAGACAATTCTCGTCTCTCCATCATTCCTTTCTTTGAATTTGAAATAGATCGCGGAGAAAAGGCCCGTCAGAAAATTGACGCTATCGCTTTATAACCATAAGATATAACCACGGCCACGTAGAAAAGTGGTAATTCGGAGATCTGCAAAATCTCTATGCGCGAGTTCGATTCTCGCCGTGGCCTCTCGGTTAAACAAGCCCAGGTGGCGGAATTGGTAGACGCAGAGGACTTAAAATCCTCGACCCCTAAAACGGGTATGTGGGTTCGACTCCCACCTTGGGCACCACAGTTTGAGATTTAGTTATTTTTGCTGTAAGTTGTAGGTTATCGGTTATTGATTTTTTATTCCGCCCTTAGCTCAGTTGGTAGAGCAGATCCCTCTTAAGGATAAGGTCGTAGGTTCGATCCCTACAGGGCGGACACGTTGACAGACGTCAAATATGTTGTTTTATATTTTCAATGCCTATTCACAACAATACTTTTCTTTTTGGTATCTACATTCACTTCCCCACCAATCGGAAAAGTTATTATGGGACTGGTATGTCCGAAATCCACATTGGCAATTATGGGAATATTTTTTAACTCCACTTTACTGTTTATTATTTTAATTATTTTCTCATTGGTCATATT
>JAUSGU010000071.1 GCA_030648825.1 bacterium | reverse complement strand
ATATGGATCATCAGGGTTCGTCTGGGTCGCTCCTATGGTGGCTCCCGAGAGAACGGTCCAAGCATTGTTCACATAATCATAATTTTCCGCTTTTACTTGGAAGGGTGTTGCCGTTTGCACGCTGGGAGATGAAAGCAAAATTCTGCGCGGATTGCCAAAATAAAAATAGAGAACATCGTTATCGGAGAGAATGTATTTATCCATTCCTATCGGTGGATAAGTTTCATTGACGACGTACTGCCAATTGGCGCAGGCATGTTTTGTCGGAGAGACGATATCAATGCAATTTATATACAGAGAACCGAAGTCTGTGTAATAGACGAGATCGGATAAAATAAAATTGTCCGACAAATCATCTGCCGTTTTGAGGGCAATCACCGCGCTGTCTGACGCCACAGAACGATTTGTTCCGGTATTGTCGGAAATAGTCGTGCTGGAATTTTTTGCTAGTTCAATTGGTCCGCTAAAAACCAGTGTGTCTTGATATCTCACATTAACTGTCACAGAGGAAGTAGCTGTTTCATCCGCAGAGACGGGAGGGGGTGCGATAAATGTAACAATAAAAAAAACAAAAGTCACCACATACAGAATTCTTTTCTTCATATTAATTTTTTTTAATTAAAATAAAACCGCTTCCGCGAGAAGTGGTGACGTGAGAGGCCGTCGCTTTCCTGCTCGGGATAAAATCGCGCGACGACCGGACTCGTTTCGCTCTCTTGTTTTGAGTTTTCTCAAAAGCGAACATTACCGTTGCGGCACAGTGGAGGAATTAAACCTCACTTCCAACGCGCGACACTATTTATTCTAATACAACCCGAATTTAATTTCAATCTTTCGAAACAATTAAATTACCAGTCTCTTGACCCGCAGTTCGTGGAGAATTTTACACGGCTCAACAATGCGAGGGTCAACAATTCGATAAAAAATGTTTAAACCATGTCTCCTGGGTACGACCAAACCATTATGTCTCATGAGAGCTAGGTGTTGAGAGAGGTTTGCTTTCGGCAAATCGGTTATTTGAAGTAGATCTTCTACCGAAGTTTCTTTTTTTTTCAATATATTGAGAACTTCCAGCCTCTTTGGATTGGCTAAAATCTTGTATAAGAGAGCGTTTTTATTGTAAGCCTCCTTTGGCAATGGTGATTTCATGGTTTTGATATATTATTGGTCGAATATACAGTCAGTATGCCTAGTATACCAGCCAAAAAATCTTTTTCAACTCATCGCGGACTCTCATTCGTCCGATTTTTCCGTTGACAAAAAGTTTTTCATCGGGTGAGACTCTGGTTATCCCCCTTTTTATTAAACTTTTTGTCAACTTCTCGTTATAATGATTTCACTATTACGAAACTTTGAAACACATGACATCAAAAAACAGAAAAGACAGCATGGTCGTCGTCAAAAACATTTACAAGAGAAACGGCAGTGTTACCGAATTCAATACAGACAAAATTATTCAAGCGATTTGGAAAGCGATGAGTCATGTGGGCGAAGGTTCTCTAGAAGAAGCCAGAAAAGTAGCAGATAGAGTCGAGAGAGATGTTCTCAAAATCACAAAAAAGCATAAAAACTTTATTCCGACTGTTGAGGGTGTCCAAGACACGGTGGAGAGGAGTCTCATTTTGGGAAAATATGTCAAAACCGCCAAAGCTTATATTCTCTACAGAGAAGAGAGGGCCAAAGCTAGGTCGCTCGGTCGTGAAGTTCCTTCCCACGTAAAAAAATTAGCCGAAGATAGCAAAAAATATTTCAAAAATTCTCTGGGAGAGTTTGTTTACTATCGCACATACTCCAGATGGATTGCCGAAGAGAGTCGGCGCGAGACCTGGATAGAAACAGTTGATCGTTACATGTCTTTTATGAGAGAAAATGTTGGAGAAAAATTCAGTGATACAGAATATACGGAGATGAGAGAAGGTATTTTGAATCAAAAAGTAATGCCGTCCATGAGACTTCTCCAGTTTGCCGGACCGGCTGCTCGCAAAACTAACGTCTGCGCTTATAACTGCTCTTTTATTGCTCCGGAAAATTTTCAGGATTTGGCGGAGATAATGTATATTTCCATGTGTGGTACAGGTGTAGGTTGGTCGGTTGAAAGTAAAAATGTTCAAAAATTTCCACAAATAAAATTTCAGGAAAATTATAAACCGACCCGCCATCTCATTCCCGACAGCAAAGAAGGTTGGGCTGACGCTCTGGCTCTGGGTATGCAGACTTGGTTTAATGGTCGAGATATAGAATTTGATTTTTCAAATTTGCGTCCGGCCGGAGCGAGACTGAAAACCATGGGTGGCAAGGCATCGGGCCCTGAACCACTCAAGCGTTTACTCGCTTTCACTCGCGAAAAGATGCTGGCTCGCTCCGGCCTACGTCTGCGCAATATAGATGTTCACGATATCATATGCATGATAGGTGATTGCGTCGTTTCCGGCGGAGTGAGGCGTAGCGCCATGATTTCGCTATCGGATTTGGATGATACGGATATTCGCGATGCCAAATCGGGAGCTTTTTACACTACCGAACCGCAGAGAATGCTCGCCAATAATTCAGCTGTTTATAATCAGAAGCCGACAAACACCGAATTTTTGGAAGAATGGATTGCTCTCATGAAATCCGGCTCCGGCGAGCGAGGCATATTCAATCGTGGGTCGCTCGCAAAAACTCTACCGGTGCGCCGAATTGAAACTCTCAAAAAACATGAAGGTTATTTTGACGCTTCCGGAAACATCGTCGGTTCAATCGGTACCAATCCCTGCGGTGAAATTATTTTGCAATCAAAACAGTTTTGTAATCTATCCGAAGTGATAGCACGCAGAGACGATACAGAAGAATCTCTCTCGCGAAAAATTCGTCTGGCCGTGATGCTCGGCACTTATCAAGCTAGTCTGACAAATTTTCCGTATCTTTCTCGCGAATGGAAGGAACGTTGCGAAGAAGAACGTCTACTCGGCGTCTCCATCACCGGCCAGTGGGATTCAAAAGTGTCGCGAGATCCAGCAGTACTCTCTCGTCTAAAAACAAAATCCATAGAAATAAACAGAGAATTTGCCAAACGTCTCGGTGTAAACGAATCTACTTGTATCACTTGCGTCAAACCTAGCGGTACGGTTTCTCAGACGGTTGATTGTTCGTCCGGTATGCATCCGCGTCATTCGCAATATTATATTCGTCGAATCAGAATCGCTGCCACAGATACTCTGTTTAAAATGTTGCGTGATCAGGGCGTTCCGTACAAACCTGAAGTTGGCCAATCGACCAATTCTGCCACTACTTATGTTTTAGAATTTCCCGTCAAGTCTCCCGATGAATCTCTCTATAAAAATGATATTTCCGCTCTGGATCAGCTGGAACATTGGAAAATGGTCAAATTGAATTATACGGAACACAATCCATCGGTTACTGTTTCGGTTGGTGAGGATGAATGGATAGAAGTAGGCAATTGGGTTTATAAAAACTGGGATATCGTCGGCGGACTGTCTTTTTTGCCCAGAGAAAATCATGTTTACGAATTGGCTCCGTATGAAACCATAAGTAAAGAAAAATATACGGAATTGGCCCGCAGATTGGAACACATAGATTATTCAAAAATTATCACATATGAAAAAACTGACGAGCTGGATGTGAAAAAAGAAATGGCATGCATAGGTGGCGTTTGCGCCATAGTGTAGGGGCTGGCAAACGCAATTGTCGGTAACAAAATCCATGTTTATTATTTTTACAGGTAATGGCAAAGGAAAAACAACGGCGGCCATAGGTCAAGCTATGAGGGCGGTGGGCAATGGTAGCTCCGTTCTCATGGTGGAGATGGTAAAAGGACCATGGAAATCAGGCGAAGACGCTTCTTCAAAAAAAATGAGCAAGTCTTTTCAGATTGTCAAAAAAGGTTTAGGTTTCGTGAGGATAGGAAACGATAAAATACCTTTTGAAAAACATGCGGTGGCGGCCAGAGAGGCTCTGACGTATTCTCTGAATGAACTAAAAACCGATAAATGGAATATTCTCATCTTGGATGAAATTTGGGTGGCCTTGAGTTTGGAACTTCTCACTTCTCCCGAAGTGAGAGATTTTATAAAATCAGCCACACCTCTCTGCGATCATCTCATCATGACCGGCCGTGGTTGTCCCACGGAGTTTATAGACAGAGCGGATTTGGTGACGGAGATGAAAGAAATAAAACATCCTTTCAATTCCGGAATAATGGGCAGAGTGGGGGTGGAGTTTTAATTTACCTTATTTGCTGGAGTTTTTCCGGCGAAAAAATCTATGATGCTCTGGGCTGAGAGGCGCACCATTTCGGCGCGAACACTCTCTCTGGCTGATGCTATGTGCGGAGTGAGAATTACGTTCGGCAGTTTGGCGAGACTGGGGGAGAGTGCCGGTTCAAATTCAAAGACGTCCAAAGCAGCACCCCGAATAATTTTGTTTTGTAAGGCTCTGACCAATGCTTTTTCATCTATGACTGGGCCGCGGGAAGTGTTTATGAGAAAAGCTGTCGGTTTCATCATTTGAAGCCTAGTTTCGTTTATGAGGTGATGTGTGGAATCCAGTAGGGGAACATGCAAACTCACTATGTCTGCCTCGCGGAGCAGGGTTTCCAGATTGTCGCATTTTTTTGCTCCGTATTTTTCTTCAACCTCTCTGTTTGGGTGAACATCCGTGTATATGATTTTCGCGCCAAAGCCGTTATGGGCCATACGCGCTACTTGTGAACCTATGTTTCCCACACCTACGAGGCCGATTGTTTTGCCGGCAAAATCGGTACCCACGAAATTCATAGGAGCCCAACCTCTGTATTTTCCTCTTCTCATAAAAGTATCGCCTTCAACCAATCTGGTTGTGAGAGCGAGCATGAGAGCGAATGTATGTTCGGCTACAGCAATACCAGAAACGCCGGGAGTGTTTGTAATGATAATATTTCTTTTTTTTGCTTCCGCTATATCTATATTGTCATAGCCCGCGGCGTAGTTGGCGAAAATTTTTGTCGCCGGAGAGGCGTCAAAAATTTTCGCGTCTATTTTGTCGGTGAGGAGAGAGAGCACCGCGTCGTAATTTTCTTTTTTCAGATTTTTTATAATCTCTCTCTGGCTCATAGCGCGGTCTTTCGGCCAGATATTCACGTCAAAGTTATTTTCCCGGAGCATTTTTTCGGCGACTTCTCCAATTTTTCTGGTTATGAATACTTTTTTGTTCATATTTTTTTATTATTTTATAAGTTTTAAAAGTAGCAGGTGCGAGTTCGAGTCCCGAGGGGGAGGGAGCGCCCTTAGGCGTGGGTCCCGCCCCGAGTGCCGCGGCCACGCACCTGCTACTTTTTCATGCATTC
>JAUSGU010000047.1 GCA_030648825.1 bacterium | reverse complement strand
GTTTTGCCTCTGCTTCTCCAATCGGCTTCGGGAATTACCACTCTGGCTATCGGCGGGACGAGTTTGCTCATCGTCGTATCCGTAGTTCTGGATGTTGTGAAAAAAATGGATGCGCAGGTGAATATGAGGGAGTACTAAATTCGCAAAGTGGTTGTTTCTGGAGCACGACGTTCTCGCTTGCTGGCGAGCCGTCTCATTCTCGGACGCCTTCGCGTCCTCCGAAAGTCTCCAGAAACAACCACTTTGCTCCCATAAGGGACTCGTTTTTGTACCAATTCCAAAATATGGCCTAAATAAGCTGTATTTTGCGTGCAGAGAAAAGAATCGCATGAAAGTACTTGACTTTGTATATGATAGGTGCTACAATAGATACTGAAATCGTTTTCGTCCCAAGGTGTTAACGGGGACGGCTTACGTAAAAGCAGTATAAAAATGTTTTGGTCATCGTGCCAGAACGCGCCCATACCCCAAGCTTCAAACTTGGGGTTTTGTTTTTATTTCTTCTTTATAAAAACTTTATCTTTTCTTTATCTTTGCCTGCTAGGCTTTGGGGATGGAAAATTTCAATAAAGTTGGGAAAAGTCGGTTTAAAAATATTCGGCCCGTAAAAGACATTCTACAAGAAAATATCGGTTTCTTGGATATTTTGAGAAAAATAAATGGAGGGATTATAAATGAAGGAGTTATTGCGAAATTGCCATGTGATAGAGGAGATTTACATATTGATAATTTAAAAACGCGTAACATTAAACAAAAACACGGTGAAATACCTCTAGAAAATTTAATAATTACTGCAACAGAACCGACATCTGCAGTTGTGGGAATTGTAAATAAGAGGCCATACATCAATCTCATCTATGAGGACGGAGACACCGGATTTTTATTGTGCGCTTGGAAGTTTAACGGACATTTTGTAGTTACTTTTTTTGAACCAGGTGATTTGAAATACATAAAATCTGTAAAAAATAAAGGTCAGGTCTTGTTTGATAAAAAGAAGACACCCTGATTTCTCAAGGTGTCTTCTCAATGGTGGAGCACCAATTCCACGATCATATAATTCTCGTGAATTATTGTGACAGCGAGGTGCATCCTTTCGGATTTACTGTCTTCATTTGTTTACAATTTAATCATACCAGATCAAAATCTGGCGTCAATTCCTGCTTTGATATAGACTAAAAGCCATGAAACCAATTACATGTGTTTTCTTCGGGAAATCGGGGTCGGGCAAAGGTACGCAGGCGATGCTTCTCATGAAGACTTTTGAAAGGATTGATCCGAAGAATAAAGCGATATATGTGGAAACCGGCCAAAAATTCAGAAATTTCGTTGAATCAAACTCTTCGTATATGGCCCAGAAAATAATGAAAGTCATGACTGCCGGCAAATTCTTGCCACCCTTTATTCCTATTTGGATGTGGACACAGTTTTTTGTTGATGAAATAAAGACGGGAGCCGAACACATGGTATTTGATGGAGTATGCAGACAACCCGAAGAGGGGCCAATTCTGGATTCGGCTTTGCAGTTTCTCGATCGTGGCAAACCGTATGTGATACTCTTGGATATCCATCATAGAGTGGTAACGGAACGCCTCTTGAAACGCGGTAGGTTTGATGATAAACCGGACAAAATTGCCGAACGTCTCCGTGCGTTTGAAACGGGAGCCATGCCGTCAGTCAATCATTTCAAGAAAAGTCCATTTGTCACGTTCGTGCATGTGAATGGCGATCAGACCATAGAAAAAGTCCACGAGGATATCCTGAAAGTTCTCGGCATATCCGGCAGACTCTAATTTTTAATACAGTCTTATATTTTCATATCGTAATGGTCGTAAAAATAAAAACCGAAAAAGACATTGAAATATTGCGCGAGGGAGGCAGACGGCACGCTTTTATTATGAATGAAATTGTAAAAGCAGTAGCGCCTGGCGTATCTACAAAAAATCTCGACAATTTGGCGGTAAAACTCATAAAAGAAGGTGGTGACAAGGCCGCTTTTTTCGGTTACAAACCGTATGGAGCAAAACGACCTTATCCGGCGAGCTTGTGTGTATCGGTTAATGACGCGGTTGTTCATGGTATTCCAAATGAAACATCTTATATTTTAAAAGACGGTGATATCGTATCTCTAGATTTGGGCTTGGAACATAGAGGTCTGATTACAGATATGGCTGTGACTGTACCTGTGGGAAGAATTGATGCGCAGGCAAAAAAACTTATAAAAGTTACGAGAGAAGCTCTAGAACTTGGCATCAAAGTGGCAAAGTCGGGAAATACGACAGGAAACATAGGTGAAGCTATTGAATCTCATATTTTTCCTCAAGGTTTTGGCATTGTGGAAGAACTGGCGGGACACGGCGTGGGCTACAATGTCCATGAAGACCCCTATATTCCAAATTATGGTAAAGCTGGAGAAGGCGAGCTTTTAGTTCCCGGCATGGTCATAGCCATAGAGCCGATCATCAACGAAGGCACAAAAAAAGTGAAACTGGATGTTGACGGTTATACATATCGCACGGCTGATGGCCAGAGGAGCGCGCATTTTGAACATACTGTCGTGATTACGGATGGAGGGTGCGAAATTCTGACAAAAATTTGATATACTCCTAGTCTATGAAACATCAAAAAGAAGAACGTACACTCGTCGTCATAAAACCGGATGGGGTGCAGAGGAGTTTGATAGGGGAAATAATAAAACGCTTTGAACGGGTCGGTTTGAAGCTGGTGGCGATGAAAATGTTTGTTCCGACTGAGGATTTTGCCACAAAACATTACACCTTGGATTCTGGATGGATGAAAAGTGTCGGAGAAAAATCCATCAAAGCTTATGAATTGCAGGGTAAAAAGAATCCGGTCTCCGATGATCCTATAAAAGTCGCCGAATCTGTATTGAATAAATTGCGCGGTTATATCACATGCGGTCCGGTTGTGGCTATGGTATTGCAAGGAGCTCACTCTGTCGCTGTGGTTAGAAAGCTTGTTGGCGGTACAGAGCCACGTACTTCGGATGTAGGGACTATTCGCGGTGATTTTGTCCTAGATTCTTACGAAATGAGCGATCAGGATAATAGATCTACGAGAAATTTGATTCACGCTTCCGGGTCTGTCAGGGAGGCGGATATGGAAATACCTCATTGGTTCAAATCAGATGAAATTATAAAATACAAAAACATTCAAGAAGCTGTTTTGTACGACGTAAATCTGGATGGTATTTTGGAATAGTGAATATTTTGCGTTATGTGGCGAGTTTTAGCGAATTAGACGGTTCATTTTTTTTGTTTCCGATTTTATTTATCTCTTGCGGTGGGCATTGGCGGGTCTATAATTATGAGTAGGGTTATTCGAGATATTAACTCTATAACATTTTTTTAGGGAGGCTCATATCATTTGTCACCTTGGTGGCAAACTGCGGCCACCCACCTAGTTTATACTAGGGACGATATCCGGATAGCCCGATAGAGAAACTGCTCACAAAAATGAGCGGTTTTTCTATCACGTTTTTGGTATACTATTTCCATGTTTTGGAACAAATATTTTTGGCCGTCTTTTTTGGTTATGATTATAGTTGTTGGTCTGCATTGGTTCGCTTCGTTGAATGACATATACGATACGATTTGGTGGTACGACATTCCTATGCATTTCCTCGGCGGATTATGGGTTTTTCTCTTTGCTCTGTGGGTGACACATACTAGGTACGGCCGATCTCTATTGAGGCGTACACCTGTGAGAGATACTCTCGTTTTTGTTTTATTCGTTGGTATTTTTTGGGAGATTTTGGAAATTGTTTTGAGTTTTACTAATTTTTCAGACCCTGGTTATTTTTTTGATACACCGAAAGATCTGGTAATGGATACTCTGGGAGCGGTGTTTGGTTCTCTCTTTTATAAAAAATGAAAGAATATTCTCTCGTGGGTTGTGGAGGAGTAGGGGGACCGACCGGCGCTAATTTTCTCTTGAAAACTCCGAAACTTTCAGTACTGGTTGATTGTGGTTTGATTCAGGGTTCTCATTTTGCCATGCAGGAAAATGAAACGAGCTTTCCTTATAATCCAAAAGAGATTTCTTTTCTCTTTGTTACTCACGCCCACATGGATCATATAGGTAGAATTCCAAAACTGGTTAAAGACGGATTTTCGGGTGTTATATATTCAACTATTGAAACCCGAGAACTCGCCGTATATATGCTGGAAGATGCGGAAAAATTGATTGCCCGCGAAGCCAGTGAATCCCACAGAGAATCAATCTATGGCAGAGAAGATGTTTTTCATGCTCTGTCACTATGGAAAACCTTGCCGTATCAGACATCTCTGGATTTATCAGATATTATATCTGTGTATCTCAAAGACGCCGGACATATTCTGGGATCGGCTATCATAGAAATAAATCTAAAAGAAATCGGCAAAAAAATCGTTTTTACAGGAGATCTCGGCAATTCGCCGACGCCACTGCTCCGTGATACCGAAATTGTAGATTCTGCGGATTATATGGTTATAGAGAGTGTTTACGGTGATCGTAATCATGAGCCAAAAGACGTGCGTGACGCGAAATTGCACTCTGTGCTCGTGGAAAGTTTGAATAGGGGTGGTACGGTCGTCATTCCGGCTTTTTCTCTGGAGAGGACCCAAGTGATTTTATATGAAATAAATGAATTAGTTGAGAAAAAAAAGATACCACGGGCGCCCATATTTCTGGACTCACCCTTGGCCATAAAAGTGACATCCGTATATCGCGCTCATACGGAAAATTTCAATGAAAAAGTGAGGGATATCATATCTGGGGGAGATGATATATTTGATTTTCCCGGACTGGAAGTCGTCAGAAATCCGATGGAATCGGAGGCTATTCATTCCAGAGTCGGTGCAAAAATAATCATCGCCGGTTCGGGTATGTCGGTCGGTGGGCGAGTGCTCTCTCATGAACTCTTTTACCTCTCGGATCCGAATGCCACTATACTCCTAGTTGGTTATCAAGTACCGGGTAGTCTCGGGCGGAGAATAGAAGAACACGCGCTGAATGTTTCAATTAACGGGCAAAATATCTCTGTCCGTGCGCATATAGAAAAAATCAGTGGTTTTTCTTCTCACAAAGATTCAAATGGTCTGGTGGATTTCGTATCTCATAGCGCTAAAACTCTCAAAAAAGTTTTCGTGGCTATGGGAGAAAATAAATCGGCAACATTTCTGGCACAGCGATTGTGTGATGAACTAGATGTGGATGCTATTGTGCAGGAGAAGGGCAGAGAGTATAAGTTATAAAAAATAAAAGAAATAAGTATCCGCGTGGAGACGCCTGAGGCCTGACGAGGCCGAAGCCGAGGAAGTTTTCTAGCAAGAAAACTTCCGTGCTCCACAAGGATACTTATTTCTTTTATTTTTTTATTATTTCACTTGAGCAACAAAACGGTCAAAAGTTTCGGGATTGTGTTCCGCGAGATCGGCCAAAATTTTGCGGTCTACGATAATGCCTTGTTTCTTTACTTGACCCATAAATTTGGAGTATGAAATGCCTTTGGCGTCCAGAGCAGCGTTGATTTTGATTATCCAGAGATTTCGGCGATCGCCTTTTTTGTCTCGGCGGTGAGCAAAGGCGTACGCGCCGGCGTGCATCAGAGCTTCGTTTGCAGCGGCTTCATTTGTGGAACGGCGGAAACGATAGCCTTTTGCCTGACGCAGAATATTTCGGCGATGTTTGAGGGCGTTAACTGCTTTTTTTACTCGTGCCATGTTGGTGAATTAAAAATAAAATAATTAATTGAGTCCAGAGAGAAAACGTGATTTTTCTTTGTTTGTCATATGAAAAGGTGTCATAGTGCCTTTTTTTATTTGCGACCGACCGCTTTCTTTGGCATTGAAATGATTTTGGCCTGTTCGGCGGACGAGAATTTTACCGTTTCTCGTTACTTTGAGCCTCTTGGCGTATGATTTGTTGGTTTTCATGAATTTCGGAGGAAAATTAAAAGCCCCAAAGGGCGATAGTCATATATTACCAGATTTGACTTTTTTGTCCATAGTTTTTGGTTTGTTTTGTTTATTTTCCATATAAACCACTATGAGTATCTATATCAATTAGACGGACTGTATTTTTATCATATTCTTCGTATATTGCTCGATAATCACCGGTAATATTTATACTTCTATAATTGCGCATTGATCCATGCAGAGTGTGATTGTTTAATGTGAAATTCCATGGATCATTCATAAAAATGCGAAGCTTGGCACCGAGAACTAGTTGAATTTTCGGATTGATTTTCTTTAATGATTTCTCAAAGTTTTTACTCGAAATGATTATCATTCAAGATGGAGATGAGAGAGCAGGGAATCCGCATTTGTAAATTTTTTCTGGGTTTTTGATCTATCCATTTCCGCGCTGACATTCTCCCAAAGTCTAATTTTTTTCTTTGTTGGTTCCGGTTCGAGAGATATGGCAAATGAACGTTCTCTTATAAATTCGCCGAGATATGCATTGATGATAGTAGTCAACGGTATACCAAGTTTATCGGCCACAGTCTTGGCCTGATCCCTCAATATTTTACTGGTTTTTATAGTTATTGTTGTATTCATAATACCATTATACATTTTTGGGTATTTTATGCAAATGTCAGCAGATTATATAAAAGAGTATTTTATTAGGCCCGCTCTATGATAGTGGTCAGGCCCTTTGGGCTTTTGGTCGGTTTTTCGGCGATTTTGTAATTTTCGGTAATGAGAGTGAGTATGCGTTTGAGGCGTTCTTCCAGAAATTTCGGATCCATATATTTTGATCTTCCCGGGAGAAATAAGTCTATCTTTATTCTATGGCCTTCTTTGAGCCATAGAGAGGCTCTCTTGGCTTTCAATTCCAAATCATGCTCGCCTGTGCCGATTTTCACTTGCAAGGTTTTTATTTCTATGACGTGTGCTTTGGCTTTGGTAGCTTTCTCTTTTTTGTTTTCGGCGTACTGGAATTTGCCGAAGTCGCTGATTTTGGCCACAGGTGGATTGGCATTCGGCGATATTTCAATGAGGTCCAGTCCAGCGTCATGGGCTCTCTGCAAGGCAGAGTTTATAGAAAGCACGCCGTAGTTTTCACCCTCTGGGCCTATGACACGCACTTCCGGCGCTTTTATCTGATGGTTTACGCGGATTCGATTGTAACTCAAAGTTTTGTTATAGATAATTATTAGATATGTATAAGAATGAAAGCATATTTTCGGCGGAGAGGCAATGATTTTGTCGACACCCGCATAGTATACTCACATAGTATATACTTTACCTATGATAATTCTCGTTGCCGTCGGCGCGTTTATATTTACGTTTATTGGGGGTCTCTTTGCCATACGTTTTCGGGACAAACTCCATCTCATATTGGGATTTAGCGCAGGGACTCTCGTCGGTGTGGCTTTTTTTGAGCTTTTACCGGAAGCACTAGAGATCGGTGGACAATTTTTTGAAAATTCAACGATTCTCGCCGTCATCGCTGTCGGTTTTGTCGTGTACATGATTTTGGACAGAACTTTATTTATGCATTGCCACGAAGAAGGTCATGAGCATCGTGGTCAATTTGGCGCTGGCAGTCTGTCTCTCCACAGTCTCCTAGACGGTATGGCTATAGGCTTTGCTTTCCATGTTTCCAGCGCTGTCGGTGTCATCGTGGCCGTAGCAGTCCTGGTTCACGATTTTTCCGACGGCATAAATACTGTTTCTATGATTTTACGCCATGGTGGAAATAGACGAGAGGCTATCAAATGGCTCACCGTAGACGCATTGGCTCCAGTTTTGGGTATTATTTTAACTTTTTTCTTTACTATATCGGAATCATTCATAGGACTGATTTTGGCCCTCTTTGCCGGTTTCTTTCTCTATATCGGCGCGAGCGATTTGTTGCCTGAAAGTCATCACAATCATCCGACTCATTGGACGACATGCGCCACGGTTATAGGCATGGCTGTCATTTTTGTCGCTGTGCGTTTTGCCGGGGTCTAAAATAAAGCGGGGAACTTGCAGTTTATATCGCCAGTCTGTATGAAACAGTCGTTGTTCCCGTACCTGATGCTCGGATTATGCCTAGGCCAGCTTGTTTGTCTCTAATCCATTCTCCATCAACTCTAGCCTCGGCACTTATGAGAGTGTTTTCCGTGATAGAAATAGGTTTGAAATCAAATTTCACATCAGCCATAAAGTCTCCTTTGACTTCTCGTATGTTGCCCACATACGTAATGTTGTAGTTGGTTATGCCGATAGTAGGGCAGGCGGTCAGTTTTTTTAACGCTTCCAGATATTGAGTGAGAATAGTGGTGGCCACTTCTGTTTCGGTCATGGAAAAAGGCGCGTCATTCAAAAATGCCGCCCGCAGATCAACGCCACACGGATCAGTTGCCACTTTCTCCACATTATTTTTTGGCGATACTCCATAAACTCCATAAGCGATGGCCCCCAAAGCCACTAATATGACTATAATTGTGATTGTTTTTTTCATATGTAAATTGTAGCATATTATCAGTCTGTGCATAAGTTACTTTTTGGTTATTTTGGTTAGATGGTACAATTAATATATGAATAGACAGCACATTGTTTGGGTTGTAGTTGGTATTATTATCATTATGGCTTTAGCTTTTTGGTTCTGGCCGGTTGATAAAGTGGTGGAGGCGCCGTCTTTGGAAAATATTGTCGTGGAAACGCCTCAAGTGGCGCCAAGTACGAATCCTCTGGATAACGCAGTACCCACGGCAAATCTATTGGAAAAAACTAATCCTTTCAAAAATGAATACAAAAACCCTTTTGAATAAGAGAGCAATAATTTTCGCCTTCTCTTTTTTCTTGTTTCTCTCGGCACTGACGCTAGTAAACCAAACCCAAGCTGCTTCCATTTTTGATATAGAATTTCCGGTTGCCGAGCTAGGAAATTGTAAAAATAAAACAGAGTGCAAAGCATATTGCGAGGTGGATGAAAATGAAACGGTTTGTAAAAGTTTTGCCGAAAAGTACGGCTTGAATCAAGGTGACAATCAGAATAACTCGGCGAATGATAGAGAAGAGAAAATAATGAAAGACGGCGGACCGGGAAACTGCGCCTCAGGGTCGGATAATCCGGAAAAAACATGCAGACAATATTGCAGTGTTCAAGTTAATATGCGTGAATGCGTGAGTTATGCAAAAGATAACGGAATGATGAAAGGCAGAGATCTGGAAGAAGCGGAAAAAGTTTTGAAAGCTCTGG
>JAUSGU010000062.1 GCA_030648825.1 bacterium | reverse complement strand
ATCATTTCATAAAGTGGCCTCGTATACGTTTTGTTGTTTTCATTCGTGATTTCAACCTTAATGTTCAGGATCTCGTTGTCTGGTATGCTATTTTCATCAATAAACTTCTTGAGTTCTGTATGAGAAAGCTCCGAAATCTGCTGGCTTTTTTTATGGCCAAAATGGAAGGTGTATTTTTCATTCAAGTAGAAAACAAAATCTGTGCCGACAAGATCATACGAAGAGTCTTCTGTCTCGATGCTGGATATGTCATTTTTTATCTGTTCTAAAAGCTTGTTTGTGTACTTTACAATTTGGCCAGAGTCTCTTATTTCAAATGTCTTCGGCAAATCAAAACGAGGTTTTTCGGTATCGAGAACCCTAATTATGACATCAAGTACATCTGGGATTTTTGAAACAATCAAATCCTCTCTTGATACGATCAGCGACGAACCAAATTTTGATTTTTCACCAAAATCTACTTGCTTGTCTTGTGTAATTGCGGCGCTAATATAGTCGACTGATTCGCCGCTTTCATTATCGAGTTTTGTGTTCTTTACAAAACTCTTGATTTCCTTTTTCTTCTTTCCAGAAAACCTTTTTGAAGCTTTTTGCTTGACATCGTTCTCGTCGGCAATTCGTTTTGCCATCTCAAGACCAAAATCGATATCGCAGAATTTTCTCACATAAAAATGACTTTTCCCATAGGTTAGGGCGAAGCAATCTCCACCCTTTACACACAGATAAATTGCGAAATGTATGATGTTTTTTAATTTTGAAATATCCACGACAGTTGTCTCGAAGTCCTTCACCCAAGAAATATCATCAACTTCTGGTTTCGCCGACAAATAGAACGTACATACCCAGCCGTTAGTGGTTTCAACGTATTTATTCGCCATCTCAAGCCTTTTGATCTTTTGCTTGAGTGGCTCAACGTTCTCTTTTGGAATTTTGAATACGTTAATCTTCATGATTTATTTTATACCGAGCTCTTTCAAATACCCCTCGACCTTCTTATCAATCGCTTCGCGGTCTTTTTCAATTTCTTTCACCTCGCTCCATACGGTTTTTACATCCACCACTTCCTCATCCTCACCGTTTTCTACATAGCGACGCACATTGAGATTAAATTCGTTTTCCTCAAGTTCTTTGATATCCACTACACGAGCGTATTTCTCAATACCTCGGTAGCCTTCAAACGCTGATACCATTTTTTCGATATCCTTTATGCGCAAGCGGTTTTGGTTTTTGCCTTCTTCGTAATCTTGCTCAGCATCAAGGATGATGATTTTGTTCTTGCGGTTTTTTGGCTTGTTTTTATTGAATATCACAATAGCCGCCGGAATACCGGTGCCATAGAAAAGTTTTGAGGGAAGTGCGATTAATGCCTCTATAAGGTCATTTTTGATAAGTTGTTCACGAATACGCCCTTCTGCTCCACCTCTGAATAGAACGCCGTGCGGAAGCACGATGCCGGCGCGCCCATTTTCATTCATTGACTTCACCATGTGAAGCACGAAGGCGTAGTCGGCTTTTTTTGCCGGAGGCATTTCGTAGCCAGCCACTCGTCCGTATTTGTCATGCTTGAAAATTTCATACTCCCATTCACTTATTGAGTAGGGAGGATTTGCCACGCAGATGTCGAATGTTTTGAGCGAGCCGTCAGGATTTAGGAACTTCGGATCTGCGAGCGTGTCGCCACGCTGAATGTCTGCGCTATCAAGTCCATGGAGGAACATGTTGATTTTCGCAATCGCATAAGTACCGATATTGATTTCTTGCCCATAGAGATAGAGCGAACGAGCTTTCTTTTCTCCGGCTTCGTTTTTGAGGTGGTGATACGCCTCCAAGAGGAAACCGCCCGAGCCAACCGCCATATCGTAGATATGATCTTTTTCGTGAGGCTTGAGAATATTTATGATGACGCGCTCAACTTCACGAGGGGTGTAGAATTCTCCACCTTTCTTTCCTGCATCCGCCGCGAATTGCTCGATAAGGTATTCGTATGCGTCTCCGAGAAGGTCAGAGCTGATGTAATTGTCGCCAAAATTGTGCTGTGAGAAATGATTGATGAGGCGTTGTATGGTTTCGTTTGGAAATTTGTCTTTGTTTGCAAAATCAAGGTCGTCAAAAATCTTGTCGAGTTTCGGGCTGTTTGCGTTGGTGAGTTTATCAAAAATCTCATTGAGTTTATGGCCGATTCCTTCGGCTTGATTTTGAATTACTTCCCATCGGCAATCTTTTGGAACCTGAAAACGGTGATTGTGATCCGCGCGAGCCACTTCTTCATCGTGGTATTCTTCGAGAACTTTTTTATATTCCTCGTCCCATGAGTCACTGATGCGTTTATAGAAGAGGAGTCCGAAAATATATTTTTTATAATCCGAGCTGTCAATTTTTCCACGCAGAATGTCTGCGCTCCTCCAAAGAAATTGCTTGAGTTGGGTGAGATTCATTTTCCCTGCGTCATCTGTAAGTGGGGCATCAAAACTTTTCATGATACTTTTATCATTCGCAATTCGCTCAATGTCTTCAGGGCGATATTTTCGATCACCGCGAGGACCAACACGAAGAGGGGTAATGAGCCCCTTTTTCTCCCAATTGCGAAGCGTGTCTTGGTCAATACCGAAAATGCTCGATACCTCGCTAATCGAGAGCAGCGCCTTTTCGTTTGAAGTTTTCTTCATATTTCATAGGTTATCATAGGTGTTATATATCTGTCAAGCTTTTTATGAAATATCATAGCTTTTCATAGGTTTAGCTATATAGGTTATATGGAGTAATCC
>JAUSGU010000058.1 GCA_030648825.1 bacterium | reverse complement strand
AAATGGTCTCGTTTTTCACGCCCGCATATATACACCAAGGATTAGTGATATGCACCAAATGCCGTGGATTTCGGATCTCAAGAACGGTCAGGTGATTACCCTTTACGCTCTTCTGGCTAAAGAACCAGTTATAATGTGTTTACTTGGAGCAATAGTTCTCTTCATCATCTCTGGTTGTTTCTTCTGGGATCCTTTTTGGAGTATTTGGAGTATTATTCGCTCTTTCCGTGGTGGTTGTTCACAAGAATAAACGACCTATCAATTTCCCTGTCACAGATTGTGACAGGGATTTTTCTTGCTCAAACCAACAAAAACTGTAATCTTAAGCTTATGATATTCCATATCATCACATTGTTTCCCGGTGCTTTTGATTCGTATCTAGGTGAGTCTATTTTAAAGCGCGCCATAGAGGACAAAAAAATTCGCGTAAAGTTTTATAATCCGCGCGATTTTGCCGATGACAAATGGTCGCGCGTTGACCGTGCTCCATATGGCGGTGGCCCAGGAATGGTCATCCAAGCTTTGCCTGTAGCTCGGGCGATTGAATCGGCTCTGAAGTCGTGTGGCAAGAGAAGTGTGAAAATCATTTTTTTTAATCCTAGCGGAAAGCAATTTGATACGGCGTATGCAAAAACCGTGGCGAAAAAATACGAGCACATTATCTTTGTTTGTGGCCGATATGAAGGTATAGACGCCCGCGTGAAAAAGATGTTTAAAATGGAAGAGGTTTCTGTAGGGCCGTATGTTCTCACTGGTGGTGAACTTTGCGCGATGATCATCATGGATTGTGTTTCAAGACAGATAAGAGGGGTATTGGGCGATTTCACTTCACTTGAAGAGAGCCGTATAGCTAGTCCTGATGCTTATACCCGTCCCGAAGTTGTGGAATATAAAAAGAAGAAATACAGAGTGCCGAGAATTTTACTTTCAGGAAATCATAAATTGATAGACGAGTGGCGGAATAACAGGAAGAAGTAGAAAATAAAAAACAAGAACAAAAAGTAACTTTGATATACTTGATATAGTTTTAATCATCAATAGATGAACCCCTATACCCACAAAGCAGAGTTTCGGGAAAAGAGAGACGAGGAAGTGCTCTCCACCTCTTTCAAATACCCATATCTCTTTGAATTGCTGGTGGAACGATACCAGGAAGCTTTTATACGCAAGGCCAAAAGTATCGTAAAGGATGAAGAAGCGGCGCGAGACGTAGTGCAGGATACTTTTGTGAAAATCTATATATACGGCAAAAAATTTAGGCCGATAGAAGGCGCGCGATTTTCTAGTTGGGCTTACAAGGTGCTGATGAATGTCTGCTTCAATTGGTATAAAAAAATGAAGAGAGAGCATCAATTCTTTTCGGTTTTGGATGAGGACATGGAGGCTGTCCTACCTCATGATGATTCTGATGCGAGAGCTCAAAAATTGGATCGGGATTATCTAGAATCTATGTTTGCGCGATTGCCTGAAACTTTTGCACGCATATTGCGATTATATGTAGTTGATAGCAAGGATTATCGGGAAATCGCCGCGGTCGAAGGCGTGACGGAAGGCGCGATAAAGACCAGGATGCATCGCGCCAGAGCGGAATTACGAAAGATTAGCCGAGATATAACGTATTAATACTATGGTTATGACATTAACCCAAAAAATTATGAAAAAAGTGCGGACGATATTTATCTTGCGTCGTTTGGCCTTACCGTCTGCTGTTTTCGTGATGTCGGTGGCCATCATCGTTTCAACTGTTTCGGTTTCCAATGTCATAGCCAATATGCCGGACTTATTCAATATCCAAGCTGTGATCAGGTTTTTTGTCACGGCGTTCGCGCACACGGATATTGTCATAAAGAGTGCGCTGGTTGCGGGACTCGTTTTCCTCGCTTTAACCTTGAAAGGTGCCATGGAAAGCAAACGACTTTCGATGCGTCTGGAGAGGGCCTAAAGTTCTATGAAATAGTAAGCCCTGCAAATATTGGATTTGAACAAGATGGATCGGGACTGCACTACGTGCGTCCTGTTGTGATACTTAAAGGATTGAGTCTTCAGACTTGTTTGATTGTACCTCTTACCTCTTCAAAACATATACATTCGTTGCGAATTTCTCTCGGTATAGTAGCGGGTAGAGAAGCTTCAGCTGTTTTATCACAAATACGAACAGTTGATACAAAACGACTTGTTAAAAAAGTTGGATCTCTGACACCTCAAGTATTTGAACAATTAAGAAAAGCCGTTAGAGATTTAATCTAACAGCTTTTCACTTTTCTCCCTCCTGTGAGGGTAAACCCGAAGGTACTTATACTATGATTATAGAGGCTCTATTTTCAATGTCAATAGAGAATTTATATTCACGATTCAATTTTTAAGCAAAACAAAACCCACCATACCGACAGCGAGTTCTGTCTGTAGTGGTGGGTTAGCAATTCAAAGCGATAAAAGTCCCGTCTGACTGTCTTTCGAATCGGAACGTTTCTTCCTTTGTTCGTATCTGTGTTCCCTCCGGAACAAAAATACGGAAACAAATCTGTCGTATGAGACCGCGCCGTATTCGTTCCTTCATACGAACTTCATCGAGAACGATCTGAACACCTTCAGTCTTTGCAATTTGCATGAAGTCGTTAGCTTCAGCAAAGTGGGAGAGGTACTTCAAGGTCCAGGGATGTTCTTTGATAAATTCGTGTGGAACATCATATTCACTTTTTCGCGCCCGAGCCGTCGCCACCAAAGCGTTGACAACTGCTGAGACTTCACTTTCCGAGTATTTTTTCCATGGTGTCATAAAAACAAGGTTTGATTGTTCTCTGTAGCTCATTTATTGGCCACATTTTTCAAAGCTCAAAGTAAACTCTAAAAGATGTGGCCAATATAAGATAAATATGCCAAAGTACAGCTACATACCAGTATACACCCTATTAGTTATTTTGTCAAGTATACAATTGAAATGTTATGGTATATAGTCTCTCCAACTTCAAGCGAGATTGAGTCACGGGGGAATCTGAAGGATTATTTAGGGTTTTATCCTTTTCTTGCTTAAAATTTCATAAAGACGAACCGACAAACGTAACATGCCTTTTTCAAAGGTATTTTTGCGTTCTGTTTGTTTTATTGCATTCTTTTTGTCTTTATCGGTTTTAGAAAGGCGAGGAAGGGAAGGAGAGGTGAACGAGTGGAGACGCCTGAGGCCTGACGAGGCCGAAGCCGAGGAATTTTTCTAGCAAGAAAAATTCCGTGCTCCACGAGTTTACCTCTCCTTCCCGACATTATAATTTTTTATTATGCGACAACAGAAATATTTCGGCCGATGGAAAGAAGCTCTGACGGATATTCCGAACCTAGTAGAAGCCCAAACCGCTTCATTCAAATGGCTCATAGAAAAAGGTCTGACCGATCTCTTCACCGAGTTTTCTCCTATAAAGGACTACTCGGACAAAAAATTCGAGCTCTCTTTTACCGGTTTTGAGCTGGCAGAAGCCAAACACGACGAACATTTTGCCAAAGACAACAAACTTTCCTACGAAGCACCACTCAAAGTCCGCATAAAACTGAAAAACAAAATGCTCAATTCGGAAAAAGAGCAGGAAATCTTTCTCGCTGATTTCCCTCTGATGACCGATCACGGCACTTTCATTATAAACGGCATAGAACGCGTCATCGTGCCCCAACTCGCTCGTTCTTTCGGTGTTTTTTTCACCTCCGATGAAGTAAAAAGCAAAACGGTTTTCGGCGCCAAAATCATTCCGGCTCGTGGTGTCTGGTTGGAAATTGAAACTGATACGGATGGCACTCTCTATGCCCGTATAGACCGTAAACGCAAATTCATGGTTACAGCTCTATTACGCGTCCTCGGTGCCGATACGGACGAAAAAATCTTGGCATATTTCAAAGGTGATGAGACGGCTCATAAAGTCGTAGCCGCATGTCTCGCCAAAGACAGTGCTAAAACCATTTCGGATGCTTATGTTGAAATTCACAAACGTCTCCGTGATGGCGATTTGGCCACAGCCGACAATGCCCGCGAATTTATCACAAACCTCTTTCACAGGGATCGTTATGATCTCTCCAATGTCGGTCGTTTTCGTTTCAACAAACGATTCGGCAAGCCGATGGATGATAAAACTCTGGAGCGAAAAACTATTGACGCCAACGATCTCGCCTTGATTGTCGGTCATATCATCCATCTCAACAACAAACTTGATGCTATGGAAGATGATATTGATCATTTAGGTAGTCGTCGCGTCCGTTATGTCGGCGAATTGATGCAACAGAAATTACGTGTCGGCCTATCTCAAATGAAGCGAAATATTCAGGACAGAATGTCTACTATAGAGCCCGATACGACAGCGCCTCTCACTTTTGTTTCTCCTCGCCCTCTCCAAGCTCGTCTCAAAGAATTCTTCACCACAAACCAGCTCTCGCAATTCATGCAACAGGAAAATATTCTCTCCGAACTGGAACATCTCCGCACTCTCTCTGCTCTCGGTCCGGGAGGGCTCACCCGTGAGCGCGCTGGTTTTGAAGTTCGCGATGTCCATCCGTCTCACTACGGTCGGCTCTGTCCGATTCATACTCCTGAAGGTCCAAACATCGGTCTCATTTTGCGTCTCTCCACATACGCTCGTCTCAATGATTTCGGCATGATAGAGACCCCATATGCTCGCGTCAAAAACGGTAAAGTGACGAAAGAAATTGTTTATCTCAACGCTCTAGAAGAAGAGAGTCACAGAATTGCTCACGCTGCTACCACATATGACAAAGAAGGAAAAATAACGGAAGAAGTGGTGGAAGTGAGAAAAGACGGTAGTCCTACAATCATCAAACGCGAAGAAGTAGACTTTATAGACGTTTCTACAAATCAAGCTTTCTCCATCGCCACAAACATGATTCCTTTTCTCAACCATGATGACGCCAACCGTGCGCTCATGGGTTCAAACATGCAAAAACAAGCGACACCGTGCATCATTCCAGAGGCCCCTCTGGTCGCCACAGGTATAGAAGCAAAAGCCGCCGAATATACCGGTCGTATTATTCTGGCTCCCGAAGACGGTACTATCACGGCTGTAGACGCAAAACATATTGTCTTTAAAGGTACAAAAATAAAAGAAAAAACATACAAACTGGTTTCCTTTCAGAGAACAAACGGATTTACCGCGTATCATCAGCGTCCGGTCGTAAATCTCGGTGACAAAGTCAAAAAAGGTCAGGTTCTATCCGATGCTTCTTCATCAGACAGAGGTCAAATTGCTCTCGGTCAGAATATGCTTGTAGCTTTTATGTCATGGTCGGGCGCAAACTATGAAGACGCCATCATCATTTCCGAACGTGTCGTCAAAAATTCCAAATTTACGTCCATCCATATAGAAGAATTTGTGGTGAATGTTCGCGATACGAAACTCGGTCCAGAAGTCACTACCCATGACATTCCAAACGTTGGTGAAGGTAAACTTCGAAATCTGGACGAAGACGGTATCATTCGCATCGGTGCGGAAGTTCGTTCAGGTGATATTTTGGTAGGTAAAATTACGCCAAAAGGCGAGACACAACTCACTCCCGAAGAGCGTCTCCTCCGCTCTATCTTTGGAGAAAAAGCTCGCGATGTAAAAGATACATCAAAGAGAATGGAAGGGGGCAAGCGCGGTCGTATCATTACCGTAAAAGTGTTTTCGCGTGAAAAAGGTGACAAGCTGGAATCGGGTATCATAAAGAGAATTCATGTAGAAGTGGCCCAGCTCCGCACGGTGTCCGTCGGTGACAAATTGGCCGGTCGTCATGGCAACAAAGGTGTCATCTCTCGTATTCTTCCGGAAGAAGATATGCCGTATATGACTGACGGTACTCCTATAGATGTCATTCTCACACCTCTCGGTGTGCCGTCTCGCATGAATCTCGGTCAGATTTTGGAACTTCATCTCGGTATGGCCGCTCATACTCTAAATTATCAGGCAATTGTGCCGCCATTTGCCGGCGCCACGGGCGAAGAAATTAAACAAGAACTGACAGCGGCAGGTTTACCTTCTAACGGAAAAATTCCTCTATATGATGGACGCACGGGTGATAAATTTCAGCAAGATATTTCGGTTGGTTATATGTACATATTAAAGCTTCATCATATGGTTGAAGACAAAATCCACATGCGTTCCATTGGTCCTTATTCTCTCATTACCCAACAACCTCTCGGAGGCAAGGCGCAGGGAGGAGGTCAGAGATTCGGAGAAATGGAAGTCTGGGCCTTGCTCGGTCATGGTGCTGCTCACACTCTGCGTGAAATTCTCACAGTCAAATCGGACGATATACAAGGGCGTTCTCAAACTTTTGATTCAATCGTCAAAGGCGAGAAACTGCAACCGCCGAATATACCGGCGTCATTCCATGTTCTTCTGAATAGCCTCCGGGGTCTGGCGTTGGATGTCGAATTACGCAAAGACGGCAGGGATATAAATAAAAAGAAATAAATTTATGGCATATACACAGAGAAATAGAACTCACGAACAAACCGACTTTGATGTTGTAGCACTCCGTTTGGCTTCACCGGAACGCATAAAAGAGTGGTCTTTTGGAGAAGTGACAAAGCCGGAAACGATCAATTACAGAACCCAACGTTCGGAAAAGAACGGTCTGTTTGATGAGAAAATTTTCGGTCCGGACAAAGATTATGAATGTTATTGCGGTAAATATCGCGGTATTCGTTATAAAGGCATCGTCTGCGAGAAATGCGGAGTGGAAATCACCCGCTCAATCGTCCGTCGCGAGAGGATGGGTCATATAGAATTGGCTACGCCAGTTTCTCACATTTGGTTTCTGCGCTCTATGCCGTCTCGCCTCGGTATCATTCTCGGTATGACCACGGCAGATTTGGAAAAAGTCATTTATTTTGCCGGTTACATTGTCACATCCGTAAACGAAACTGCCCGTGCCGAAATCATGCGCGATCTGGAGTCCGAATTCAAAGCCAAAGCAAAGAGTGTTCAAGACGAAAAAACCAAAGAGGCTCTCAAAAATATGTATCAGGCCGCCAAAAAAGAAATCGTAGCTATAGAACAGGGTGTAGTACTGGATGAATTGGAATATGGCAAATACTCTATGAAGTATTCAACCCTCTTTGAAGCTGGCATTGGCGCGGAAACCATTCATAATATCTGCAAGAATATAGACCTCAAAAAATTGGAAACAAAAGTTATTGCTGACCTACAAAAAGCCAATAGTTTGGAGAGAGACAAAATGAACCGCAGACTCTCTGTCATTCGGTCTATGATAAAGAGCGGTACTCGGCCCGAATGGATGTTTCTCTCGCGCATTCCTGTCATTCCACCGGCACTTCGTCCTATGGTTCCTCTGGATGGCGGTCGTTATGCCACTTCCGACGTCAATGATCTCTACAGGCGAGTGATAAACAGAAACAATCGTTTGTTAAAATTGAGAGAAATCAATGCTCCGGATGTAATTTTGCGAAATGAAAAGCGTATTCTCCAAGAAGCGGTAGACGCTCTGATAGACAATTCCATTCGTCACGGCAATTCAACGACAGCCGCCGGATCTCTGGCTGCAAAACGCGCCCTCAAATCTCTGGCTGACAATCTCAAAGGCAAACGTGGACTTTTGCGAGGCAACCTCCTCGGTAAACGTGTGGATTACTCCGGACGCTCGGTTATTGTTGTCGGTCCGGAACTTTCTCTGGATCAATGCGGTTTGCCGAAACATATGGCTCTGGAATTGTTCAAACCTTTTGTTATTTCTGAACTACTCAAAACCGAACTCGCCTTCAACATCCGTGGTGCATCTCGTCTCATAGAAGAAGGGATTCCTGAAGTTTGGGCAATCTTGGAAAAAGTAATTGACGGTAAATATGTGCTTCTCAATCGTGCACCGACTCTCCACCGATTAGGCATCCAAGCTTTCAGGCCGATTCTCATTGAGGGCAACGCTATTCAAGTTCATCCTCTGGTCTGTTCCGCTTTCAATGCCGACTTTGACGGTGACCAAATGGCTGTTCATATTCCTCTCTCTCCGGAGGCTCAAAAAGAGGCAAAAGAAATTATGGCTTCCGACAAAAACATTCTAAAGCCTGGTTCCGGTGATCCGACTCTCATAAACAAAATGCTTGATATCGTTCTCGGAGCATATTGGATGACCAAACAAGTAAAAGGTGAAAAAGGCGAAGGTAAAATATTCGAATCTGCGGAAATGGCCATGCTCGTAGCCAATTTCAACGAAGTTTCTTATCGCGCCAAAATTAAAATACTGGCTCCAAAAAATTCCAAATATGCCGAATTTGGAGGCAAAGTATTTGAAACAACCATTGGGCGCATTCTTTTTAACGATATTTTGCCGATTGATTACCCTTTTATCAACAGAGAAATTGACAGAAAAACCATATCGGTTATCGTGGATGAACTCATCGTGCGTTACGGCATAGACAAAGTGCCGGCTATTCTGGATAAAATAAAAACTTTCGGTTTTACCTACACGACTTACTCTGGCATTACTTGGGGCATAGACGATGTCATGGAGCCTGTTGGCAAGGGCGCAGTAATATCAACGGCAAAAACCGAATCTGAAACGGTCAATAGTCAATTCGGTGACGGTCTCTTGTCCGAAGACGAACGTGTCAGAAAGAATGTGGAAATCTGGCACAAAGCAAAGTCCGATATAGAAAAACTGATTCCTGATTCTCTGGAACCGAACGGTTCGGTCACCGATATGGTGAAATCCGGCGCTCGAGGTTCTGTCGGAAATATCACTCAGATGGTGGGCATGAAGGGTCTCATCACCTCTACCTCTGGCGAGACTATAGAATTTCCCATTATTTCAGGCATGAAAGAAGGTCTCACGCCGATTGAATATTTCATTACCACACACGGTGCTCGCAAAGGTCTCACGGACACAGCTCTAAACACCGCGCGCGCAGGGTATCTCACGCGTAGACTATTTGATGTGGCTCAGGACGTGATGATTACCGAAGAAGATTGTGGAACAAAAGATTCAATAATCATAAAGAAAGAGAGTGTTTCCGGTATAGAAGTTTCTATTGCCAAAAATATCCGCGGTCGCATATTGGCCGAAGATATAAAATCGACTGACGGCAGAGTCTCTTATAAAAAAGGACATCTTTTGTCAAAACACGACGCTGTAATCATCGAAAGTGCCGGTATAATGGCAGTGCGCGTCAGGTCGCCTCTCTCGTGTAAAACTCTCCATGGTGTCTGTAAGCAATGCTATGGCATTGATTTGGGCAAAAATCATCTCATTGATATAGGTGAAGCTGTCGGCACCGTAGCGGCTCAGGCTATCGGCGAACCTGGAACACAGCTCACTATGCGCACATTCCACGCCGGTGGCACAGCTAGTGTTGGTGGAGACATCACTTCTGGTTTGCCTCGCGTGGAGGAAGTTTTTGAAAAACGTAGACCGAAAAATCCGGCTGTTATCGCCACTGTTTCCGGTACTGTCTCTTCGGTAAAAGATCTAGGTAAAGAAAAGATTATTACGGTTATGCCTGATATAGAAGACAAAGGCAAAAGTAAAAAAGCCGGCGAAATAGAATATACATTCAATTATAAACGCATGGCATTGGTAAAAATGGGTGACAAAATCGCAAAGGGGCAATTTTTGACTGACGGTTCGGCCGATATAGATGAGATATTTGAATTTTCCGGTAGGGAAAAAGCTATGGAATACATTATCCATGAAATCGGCAAAATCTACGAGCTCCAAGGTGAAACTGTTTCGCGCAAGCATATAGAAATAATCGTCAAGCAGATGTTTTCCCGCAGACGCGTCACCGATCTAGGTGATACTAAATTTTCGGTTGATGATCTGCTCGATGTTTACGATCTCAATGTTGAGAATGAAAAAATAAAAACCGCCGGCAAAACTCCGGCTTCCGCCGAATCGGTTGTCATGGGTATAACCGAAGTATCTCTGTCGCGCCAGAGCTTCCTCTCGGCGGCTTCGTTTCAGCACACGACTAGAATTTTTATTTCCGCCGCCATTCGTGGTACCGAAGATCATCTCACAGGGCTAAAAGAAAACGTCATTATCGGTCGTCTCATTCCGGCTGGTTCTGGTTATCCGGGTAGTCCCAAATATGAGATGATTGATAAAGTAACGCCGAAAGACGATCCTTATAGGGAAGAATAGTTTAAAGGCACTTTGTGCTATGGGGTGCGAGTCTCGAGAAACGGGTACGGGTCTGTCCCGAGGGCTCCCGTTTCGAGACACGAGCGCCCCATAGCACAAAGTGCCGACAAGATAATGAGCCATGTACAAGACATAAAAGAGCGCGTAGATATTGTGGCGATCGTCAGCTCTTATATAAAACTTGAAAAATCAGGCGCCAATCTGAAAGCGCGCTGTCCTTTTCATAACGAAAAAACACCGTCCTTTTTCGTTTCTCCCGAACGTGGCTCATTCTATTGTTTTGGTTGCGGAGCCAAAGGCGATATTTTCACATTCGTGGAAAAATTTGAAGGATTGGATTTTATGGGCGCTCTCAAAGTGCTGGCGGAAAAAGCCGGTGTGAAACTGGATACAAAGAGTTTCCAAAAGGATAATCGCCGAGAAATTCTCTATGAAATTTTGGAAATAGCCACTCAATTTTTCGAGGACGAGCTGGAAAAAAACGAATCAGCCAAAAAATACATTCTAAATCGCGGTCTCTCCGAAAAAACTCTAAAAAATTTTCGCATAGGTTACGCGCCAAACGATTGGCGAGTGCTCCGAAATTTTCTCAAATCAA
>JAUSGU010000046.1 GCA_030648825.1 bacterium | reverse complement strand
AGAATACACGTGGTAAAAATCTAGCGTTCGTATCTGATTCCCTTAAAGTGTTTTCACTCCAAGACGCTCTCCAAAAAGCCGAAATAAATGCTTTTGGCTCTCTTTTTATTGTTCATGGTACCCATGGTAAGTATCTACGATCGGCAGCCAATGTCTCTGAAAAAGACAACTTAGACAGTCTGTCGGTTTCCATAAGGGACATACTCGAATTTATGGACCGTATAGAGAATGCAGAGAGCACAGATCCGCTTACTAATTACACGAAAAAATATTTTGCCTCCCTCGCAGATGAAAATGGACCATTTTTGACGCCTGTCGGTAGTCCGAAAGTTCTTATAGCTAAAGTAAAAGAAAAGATAATTTATAACGCTCCTATAATCAGGCAAGTCGCAAAGGAGTTTAATATAGACAGATATCTCCTCGGCGCAATTATCATAGACGAAGTCGCGCGCCTCGCTCCATTTGAAGATATAGTGGATCTCGTGCTATTAGAAGTCCTCGGCAGAAATGTTTCTGTTGGAATTGCTCAAGTAAAACTAGAAACTGCAAATAATTTAATAAAGAAAAAACTGTATAATCCGAATCCTGAGGATAAGAAAATTCCATTTTCTGGCACCTTGGACTATGAAAATAGAAAATATCTTTATAAATATGTTGTAGAGCCAAAACACAACATCCGTTTTGCGGCGGCATATATAAGAGACAGCATTACTGTTTGGGCAAGAAAACTTGATTTATCGAATCACCCAGAGATTGTTGCTACTTTTTATTCAAAGGGATATGACCTAAAAAATGACCCCGAACCGAGCAAACGCGGAAAACAAATCGCGGAGGAATTTTATGTCTTGGCAAAAAAGTGGCTCGACTAATAAAAAAATGGAAAAACTACGGCACAAGACAAAAATAACCTCGGGTGTGGTAATTATAGTCACTACATTTTTGGGCTTGTTTTTTTGGTGGATTATCCGTGGCGAACTAATACACGATATAAATTCCTGGCGACTCCAGATTAAATTTTATGTAACCGATATACCACATCCACAATCTGTTTTACTGAAAAAAATAAGCTATTTGGGGGGACCGTCGTTTCATGGCGACAATCGATGCATATATGCCGTGGGAGAAATACGAACCTCACCTCTCACAAAAACTGAAATCAGGAGTGCGTACAGTTCTATCAGTATAGATTTTGGCAGAAAAATTCTGCCGCTTCAAGTTCTCTTTGCCGATGAGTATGAGGGGCCTTATACAATGCCATACGTAGACTGGCAGGATGAATTGCGTGAAATCGAAGTATCGAAAGACACGCCATATGTCGTATATGTCTCTGCGGAACGACCAGTTATATTTTATGATGGACGGTGTGATGATTAATCATCGTTTCAAACGACCACCCGAAATTTTTTGCTGAGTTTGCTATAATAGGAATGTTAATAATTAGTCATCTTTTACATGTATTTTACAAATTTTGTCGGTATGGGATACGGTATGGGGAATATAGGGCTATTTGTGATTTTGCTCGTCGCGTGGAATCTGTTTTGGAAGGGTTTGGCGCTGTGGCATTCGGCGAAACGACATCAAGGATGGTGGTTTATTATATTACTCGTGGTCAATACCGCCGGCATTCTGGAAATCATATATCTCTTTGGCGTCTTGAAACTGAAGTTATCAGAACTTTTGCCGAAAGGGCGTGAGTAGAGGCGAAATGTTGAAATAAAGAGAGAGTTACTCTATTTGAAGATGTTGATAACTTGACAGTAGAAATAAAAAATAGTGATACAATAGAATTGGATTATAAGCTAATTTTATTATTCATATGATCAACACTCATAAACTAGGTTTGGTGTTGGGCGGTTTCGCGGGTCTCATCCATATCGTCTGGGTGATTCTCGTAGGTCTCGGTTGGGCTGGTCCATTGCTCGCTTTCATATATAGAATTCATTTCATTGACTTTTCGTTCGCTATAACAGAATTCAGTTTCGGCGGAGCAGTCACATTGATAGTCCTGACTTCGTTCATCGGCTATGTTCTCGGCAATATCATCGGTTTGCTATGGAATTTCGTTTACAAAGAAGCAGATGAAAATTACGTAGTGGACAAGGGATATTAATCAATTTTTTGGAATAACAAACGTAAAAGTAGAACCTCTGCCGGGGATACTTTCAACTTTGATTTTGCCGGCGAAATCATTCTCAATTATATTTTTTACGATAGAGAGACCCAATCCTGCCACTCCCTCATGTTTCTGTTTGGTGGTATAAAACGGCTCAAATATAGCTTTATGGAGATGTTTTGGAATACCACAGCCAAAATCGCGCACTGATAACCTGACCGTTTTTCTGTCTTTTTTAATCCTGACAATCACCAATTTATTTTGATTTGGAGGGAAATCGGCGTATGAATCCACGGCGTTTGAAATGATGTTTGAAACCACTCTCCAAAACTTGACCTGGTCGCCACATAAAAATACCGCCTGATTGGGGCGGAATTTTATTTTGACTTTTGATTCGCGGGCGATAGAGCGGAGGAGCTTTATGGCGCCTTTGATTTCAAAACTGGCGTCAAATCGTTTTTTTGTTTCTTTGTCCGAGAGTTGTCTTTTGACGTCCGACAAGAAGAGTTTCATTTTCCGACTCGCTCTCTCTGCGGTTTCTATGTATTTGCGGGCTTTTCTGTTTTCTATTCCAGCGTTTCGGAGTTGTTCTATGGAGAGACTCAAAACCGTGAGCGGATTGGATAAATCATGAATGATACCACTCGCTCCTTTGCCGAATTCGGCGAATTTTGAGAAATGGGGCGGGGGAGTATCGGCAGAGCCAAAGAGACGGCGCAGAAACGATCCGAATTGATTGCGCCGAGTTGTGTTTTCAGGATAGATCATGTTTATTAAATAGGTTTACTCTCACTCACCTGATATCCCCGTCCGGACAAGGTGTATATCAATTTTTTCTTTTTCGGGGCATTTATCTTTTTTCTGATATTGAGGATATGAGTTTCAACCGTATTGGAAAAAATGTTGACTTCGTCATCCCAGACATGTTCCAAGAGAGATCCGCGGGACAGAGTCATGCCGGCGTTGCGTACGAGATATTCCAGGAGAGAAAATTCTTTTCGTGTGAGATATATTTTTTTCTTGCCTCTCTCCGTCGTCTGGTTGGAACTGTCTAGAACCAGATCGTCAATTTGCAGAATAGACGAAACGGTTTTTGACGGACGCCGGAGGAGCGCCCTCAATCGAGAGCGCAGTTCTTTGTATAAAAACGGCTTGGTTATATAATCGTCTGCGCCCGTGTCCAGGAGATCAGCCTTGTGTTCGCTGTCGGAATCTACAGAGAGCATGAGTATAGGCGTACTGTTGCCTTGATTTCGCAAGTCGGCGCAAACGCACATGCCGCTCTTGCGCGGCATGTGATTGTCCAGAACTATAGCGTCATAAGTTTTGTTTCTGCCGAGATAAGAGGCCTCTTCGCCGTCGCCGGCCGTATCGACGGCAAAACATTCGGCTTCCAGGTTGGCCTTCAAATAGCCACGTATGTCCTTGTCGTCATCCACAACTAGAATACGCATATTGATTTTTTAATGCCCTCACCCTCCCATAACGAGCTAGAATTTGCAAGATTCAGAGTTATCCCCAAATTTATCTTTTCTTTATCTTTTTATTTTCAGCCATATTTTGAGCCCTTTAAAGAAATAACGATTTGGTTTATAATGGACAGACTAGACGGATATTATAAATAATCTTACAAATACATGTTTTTTCAAAATATAAATTACTGGATTATTATCACAGCTAGCATAGTCGGCATGATTGTCGGTTTCATTTGGTACGCGCCGTGGGCATTTGGCAAACTTTGGATGAAATCAAAAAATACGCCAATAGAAAAACCAAAAACTTCCGTATGGATCGGTATGACCATTTCCACTTTTATCACCGCTTTTGTCTTGGCGGCTCTCTTCAATTCTCTGGTTATCGTCAGTTTCTGGGGTCTCGTTCTCACAGCGTTTCTCCTCTGGATCGGTTTCACTGTTCCCATGAAATTGGGCGATTATTATTTTGGCACAGATAGTTTCACTTTTTTCTTGCTATCGGTTGGACATGAATTGGCTCTACTCACCGTCATGTCTCTCATCATAGGCATATTCGGATAGAACGCGATCTATTGTTATACTTAGAGTATGGACACAAAAAAACTTCAATTGTATTTTTTCATAGGACTGCTCATCGTGGTACTTCTCCTCACTTTGGCTCTCTTTAAACCTTTTATTGCTCCCGTAGCTCTGGCTTTCATGATGGCTATTGTCGTCCGACCAGTTGATAAATGGATTCTGGCCAAAACAAACGGCAAGAGAACTCTCACCGCCGTACTGACGGTTCTGTTTGTTCTCGTGGTTATTCTCGTTCCACTATCCATACTCATAGAACAAGTCGCTGTTGAATCTTTTAATTTTTATACGGCGGTGCGCGATCGGGGACTCGGTGACGCCGATTTGCTCGCCTCGTATGTGATAAAGCCCATTCAAAATATATATCCGACATGGAATCCCGACGTCGGCGGATATGTGAAATCGGTGGCTGATTCGTTGGTAAATAATTTCGGCAAAATATTTTCCAGCACGGCGTCAATCGCTCTGGGACTGTTCATTGTTTTGGTTACTTTATTTTACATCTTGCGCGACGGCAAACGCATAAAAAAAATAATTATGGACGTATCGCCTCTGGCCGATGCTTATGATGAACAGATAATAGATAAAATTGAGAGGGCGGTAAACAGTGTCGTGCGTGGCTCTCTCTTCACATCTCTCATAAAAGGCATTTTGGCTACTCTCGGTTTTTATGTTTTTGGTGTAGATCACGCTCTATTGTGGGGTATGCTCACGGCGATTGTGTCTCTGCTTCCAGGCATTGGCGCGGGACTGACGATCATTCCAGCCATGCTTTATCTCCTCGTCATAGACAAAATCGGTGCCGCCATCGGTCTCGGCATCTGGGGTACTGTTGTCGTCGGTCTCGTTGATAACATTCTCATGCCTATAGTTGTCGGTAGAGGCTTTACTGTCCACCCTCTGTTTGTCATGCTCTCCGTCATCGGGGGCATCATATTTTTCGGACCCATAGGTCTCTTCCTCGGCCCGCTCGTCATCGCTCTGTTCTCGGCCTTGATTGAAATATACAAACTGATTGTTCTGGATGATCAAAACAAGGAGGTTACGTCTCTCTAGTCGGTTTTGGTATATACCACATAAACAGGCTCCGGAAGAGAATATAAATTTTCCTTTATCTTTTCTTCATAATTTCTTTATCTTTGTTTGATAGGCTTTCGGCATGGAATTCAAGAATTATTATGAATTACTTAGCGCCAGTAGATCTTTGTACAAATCATTAAAAAAATGCCATTTTCCGTTTTTAAAACAAGATATTATTTTTAACTCCAAGGGATTTCATCACTTACTCTATGATGGTCTTGGTAAAGCAAGGAATAACAAGGAAAGAATTCGTAGGTTAAAATTGTTACCGCTTGTAATTTTTGTTATAGAAAATGCGCAGTATGTGTATAGTTATAAAAAAATTAAAAATATCGAATACTGGGTTCTCAAAGATCGGATCAACAATAGCAATAGGAAGATAATAGTTATCCTGAGAAAAATCGGTTCAGGAGAGATTCAATTTTATAGTGTCTGGGATGAAATCTAAAAACAAAAAAACCGTCGAAAAGACGGTAGTTTTGTTGTACTCATTTTCGGCTTGATGGCAAGCCACTGGCCGAACAAACCTCGCGGTTCATGAGCACATTTTTATTTTATTCCTATATCTTTAAGAAATCAAGCTTTATTTTTTCCCAAAAATATGCCAGAGTTTCGGTTATGATCATCACAAAATCTGACTACATCTTATGGCGCGAGTGTCCGCATAACGCATGGATGAAGAAATGGAAGCCTGAAATATACTATGCGTTACCTCTTTCTGAATTTGAAAAGCATTTAACTGAAGCGGGAAATATAGTTGAGAAAAAAGCACGTGAGTGTTTTCCAAGAGGTGTGCTTGTTGATAGTAGGGGCGATGAATCCCTCAAAGAAACTCAAGCTCTTTTAAAAGTCAATACAGAAATTCTTTTTCAAGCGGCATTTTCTGATGGAACATTGTTTGCGGCAGTGGATATATTAAAACAAGAAAAAAATGGCGAGGTATCTCTATATGAGGTCAAAGCATCCAGTAGCTCAAAACTTGAACGAGAAGATGAAGATGGTGATG
>JAUSGU010000045.1 GCA_030648825.1 bacterium | reverse complement strand
AAATTCAAAATCACGCTCGTCATGCGCGGGCACAGCCATAACCGCGCCGGTGCCATAATCGGCTAGGACATAATCGGCAACGAAAATGGGAACCTCTTCTCTATTTGCCGGATTTATGGCAAAAACACCGTCTAGTTTCACACCTGTCTTTTCCCTCTTTGCATTTGTTCTCTCTATGTCATTTTTTTTCTTTGCAGATTCTACATACGCGTGGACTTCTCTTTCGTTTTTTGATTTAAGTTTTGAGACCAGCTCGTGTTCTGGCGCTAAAACGACATAAGTGACACCAAAGAGGGTGTCTGGGCGTGTGGTGAATACTTGAATTTTTTCTTTTGTATCTTTCACGGCAAAATTCAATTCCGCACCCTCGCTTCTACCTATCCAATTTCTCTGCTGGATTTTTATACGCTCCAGATAATCAACAGTATCCAAATCGTCGTAGAGTCTATCGGCATATTTTGTGATTGCCAGCATCCACTGTTCTTTTTCCCGTTTTTCCACAATACTGCCACAACGATCACATTTGCCGTTCACAACTTCTTCGTTTGCGAGGCCGATTTTGTCTTTTGGACACCAATTGATAATGCTCTTTGATTTATACGCGAGGCCTCGCTCATACATTTTTAAAAATATCCATTGTGTCCATTTGAAGTATTCTGGATCAGTCGTGTTTATTTCACGAGACCAATCAAAAGAAAGGCCTAGTGACTTTAACTGCTTTCTGAAATTATCCGTATTCTCCTTGGTAACCAACTTCGGCTGTTTTCCTGTCTGTATAGCGTAATTTTCCGTAGGCAAACCAAAAGCATCCCATCCGATAGGATAGAGAACATTTTCACCCTGCATACGATGTTTACGGGCAACGACATCCATCGCCGTATAACTGCGTATATGGCCAGTGTGGAGACCGGAACCTGAAGGAAAAGGAAACTCAACTAGAGGATAAAATTTCTTTTTTTGACTTTTGTCGTCCGCTTCATATATTCCGCTTTTCTCCCACTCCTTCTGCCATTTTTTTTCGATCTGTTTGTGATCGTATTTTTTCATTTCTATTTGACAGCTTTATATGCCTTTTGCTCTCACAGGATAGAGATCGATATCTATAGTTCGGTCAAAACACGTCTCTCCGGCATCGTGAATCCAATTTTCGTCTGCCATTCCATATCCCAGAGGCATAGGCTTATCATTTACGGGATCGGTGACATTAACATTTGATGAACTGAAATTCGCACAGAGTTGGAAAGAGAGATCACTCGTAGCTTTGTATCTATAGACCTCGCCCGTCACGGGATCAGTCGGTGTATACGAATTTGATATGGGATTTTTGAGATTATCCAAATCTACGGGGATTTCGCCTTTTTGTTGCCAATAACTGATAATCTGCCATTGAATTGACTGCAAATCACTCACTCGTCTCTCGTCAAATTTTCTGTCACGAGCAGACATCGGTGAACCAATCAGAGCAAAGCCGGCGATGAGAGAACCAAAAACGAGAACACAAGAGAGGGTTACAAGTAGTTTTGTCCTGGATATCTGTCCAAAAGCGAAATTCTTACGTAAATCGTATATGTAATAGGCGAATATGGCGCCGGCCACTATGAGAACCGCCAGCACTTTCAGGACAAACCTAGTAGTAATTTCTCCACCCAAAAAAGTGTTTACCAAAACAACGAGGTCACTCACCACAGCCACTCCAGTGACAAAGAGTGTGAGGTATGTGAGCCACTTTCTCACGGCTAAATCACGCTTTTCAGGAGTGGCAAGCAGGTATTTATTGAGATATGAAGCGAGAAAGAGAAAAATAGGAAAAACGATTACTAGAGAAGCTATGGAGAGCCTCATACCTGTAGAGTAATAATCATAATAATATCCATTATTTAGATTATCCGGAAAAACTTTATTTATGATACTAAAGAGGAGGTTTACCAGAGAGATGGCACTCACATACAGAGTGACAAAACCGGCAAAATAGAGAAAGAAGTCTTTTGGTGTTGTTTTAGGTTTGTCCATATAATTCGCTTGTTTATTATTTATAATCGCCTTCCTATCATACTTCTACAAAGCCGTAAAAGGCAAACACCTCGACAATCTGTCGAGGTGTTGACCAAATGTGACTGAACGGAAGAGTCGCAAAAAATTACATTGCCGACCCTCCTGTTTGACATGACTTACAATCACTCTTGTGGGTAAACACAAGCAGAATGCCGGAAAGGCCGACGAGAATGTAAACCAATCTCTCGAGCCAAGCGACACTGCCGAGAATCATGTTTACCACATTCCAATCACCTAAGCCGACGAGACCCCAATTGATGGCGCCTACGACGACGAGGATGAATGCAATCGTATGAAGTACTTTCATATTCTTTGAAAAATTAAATAATAAATACCGCGACTCTCATCAATTATACCAACTTGTCCAGAAAATCAAAATGTTGACATCTTTGATTTTTATATTAGTATCATAAACAAATGCACTTTGAAACACGCTTTACCTATCACGGGAATATGCGTCTTTCCGGTCGCACTTCCCTCTCCGACGTTGAAATAGATACGTTAATATCATCCGGACTGGCCGTAAAGGCAGGGACGGAATTCGGCACTTCAAAAGTCCACTGGATCCTCTACAGCGAAGCCGATAAACAGAGTATTGTGGTCATCAGAGATGAACAAACAAAAGAGGTCATTACGATTCTAAATGAAATATTTCAGGATGGACAAGCTATACCGAAACACTTCGCTAGTCTCTCACAGACGCTTGCAGGCCTGAATGACAAACCGTTGCTTGCCGGCATAAATCTCGGAGCTTTGAAAGCATATGCTCCAGAGACGTTTTTGTCGGTCATTTTTCTGATTAGTGATCCTATTTCATGGCGAACGAAAATACGAAACGTGGGAGGAATGCTCGGAGAGATAAAAAATCTCCACAAGCCATGGCAAGATGAATTTTGTCTAGACAGATTGTGGAAAAAATTGAGAGAAGATATTTTTTCCGAAGTAACAATTGAACAAGTGATTGTGAGAATCGGCCGCGATGAAGCCTATACATCCACTCTCGTCGGCCAGACAGTCAAGCGCCCCCTTCTGTAGAGGGCGTTTTTTTATATTTTAAACTCTATGACATCCCCGTCTTTGACTTTGTATTCTTTGCCTTCTGTCCTAACCAAGCCTTTTTCCCGAGCGACGGCATATGAACCTGCCGTGAGCAGTTTATTCCATTCTATGACTTCGGCTTTGATAAATTTGTCTTTGAAATCATTGTGAATCGCCGTGCCGGCCATGGGAGCGGTCCAACCTCTCTGTATAGTCCAGCCGCGCGTCTCGTCTTCCCCTGTCGTAAAGTAGGTTATGAGATTGAGTATTTCGTAACTTTTTTTAATCAGATTATCAATGCCATTATCCAATCCACCGAGACCTAATCTCATCTCAGTTTTTTCAGATTCGGTCATGTCTTTCAAGTCTTGTTCTATCGCCGCGTCAATGATGACATATCCCGCTTTATTTTCCTGAATAAAATCCATGAGTTTTGTAAATCGTTCATCCGTAGCTCCATTTTTTATTTCGTCCAAATTTTTGCCTCCTGATTTTTTGTTTAGAACATAGAGAATCTTTTTTGAGGTCAAGAGATGTAAATTACGACAGGGTGGAGTTTCAAATTCATCAGTCACGACAGAAGAAGCGAGTCGGCCAGCCTCCAGAGCTGGTTTCAACTTTCCCAGAAGTTTTTCTTCTATGAGTGCTTCTTTTTTTGCTTGTTTGATTTCTTTGCCGAGATTTTGCAGACGTTTTGTGACAGTTTCCAAATCGGCAAATATGAGTTCCATGTTTATAACCTCAATGTCATGCAGTGGGTCAATTTTATTCGCCACATGGATGATATCTTCGTCTTCAAATATACGGACAACTTCCGCAATGGCAGAAGTCTCGCGAATGTTGGAGAGGAATTTATTTCCGAGCCCTTCACCCTGCGCCGCGCCTTTTACAAGCCCAGCGATATCCACAAATTCAACCGCGGCTGGCATGGTTTTGGCGGATTTTGAAAATTCAGAAAGTTTCCAAAGCCTGTGATCGGGCACAGCAACGACACCCACAGACGGGTCAATAGTGGCAAAAGGATAATTAGCAACGAGCACACTCTTGCGGGTCAGAGCGTTAAAGAGAGTTGATTTACCGACGTTTGGCAAACCGACGATGCCGATGGAGAGAGACATAGACCGTCACTTTATAACTATTTTCCATTTCTGCCAAGCCGTTCTACTTTTATGAACAGTTTTTGCACACGTTCCGGTGAAAGTTTCTGCATGCCGGAAAACCAAGTTTTGCGAATGGGAGCAAAACCGGAAAAGCGCAGGACGCCGCGGACCCAATTGTTTATGTTTCCACCAAAGAGAACCCAGAGAATAGCCGGATGAGAATCCGAAGTGACAATCACTCTCGCGCTACGCCCTTTCAATCTGCGATACCAACCGGGAATGAGACCCGTCCGAAAATTGTAGGCAAAACCAGGCATCCATACGCGATCAATTAGTCCTTTCATGAGAGCAGGTATATCAGACCACCAGATCGGAAAGACCGACACAAAATGTTCGCACCATTTGACGTGTTCCTGAAACTTTATGAGATCCAGCTCGAGCTCTTGGATTGTTTTGTAGCCATGGTGAAGGATCGGATCAAATTTCATGTCACTTACTTTCATCATTTTCACTTCGTGTCCGGCAAGCTCGGCACCTCTAGCATAGGCTTCCGCCAGAGAGACGGAGAGGGATTGATTGTCAGGATGGCCGACAAAAATAAAAATTTTCTTCTGTTTTTTCATGATTTACTATTTTTTACTCTATCAAAAATGGCTTATTTTCACCATATATTTGGAGAGGCACTTTGTCCCAACAAGCGACGACGTGATCGGTGTATTTCCAGAGTGTTTCTATTTCTTCTCTACCCACAAATTCATGCAATTGACCGAAAACAGCGGCTCTGATGACATTTGCATATGCATCATCCGTTTTCGGGATTTCAAAGGTATCTCTCTTGCCATCAGAATATTCAATGACTATCTCTCGCTTCGGCTGAACATTAAAAAGCATTCTTTTTGGCAAGCCGAGAGTTTTCTTGAATTTTATTTCCACGAAAACCTCCGCTACAGGCATTTTTTTACCAGCTTCCAAAATCAGAGGCACACCGGCCAGTTTTCCGGCTGACAGGCTGGTGGTAATTTCAAAAGCTGTTTCAATTTCTGAATCCGGCCTTACACCAATTTCTCCCTTATAACCTTCATATTGACCACGATGGGATAATTCGCAAGTTTTGGCGGGAGGAGTGAGATGTTTCAAAACATTCGCGCGCGCCGTTTGCCATGATTTTCTCGGAACGTCGGCGCAGAGCACGGCGAGCATTTCCAGCATATGATTCTGGCCGACATCGCGAAAAGCGCCGACATGGTCATATGATGCTCCCCTACCTTCTATTCCTTTGGTTTCAAACAACCTCAGGCGAATCTGCGAAATATTTTCTCGGGAAAGTATCAAACTGAAATTTTCCGTACTTTCATGCAGATTCATAATCGCCATCACGGTGTCTTTTCCCAAATAATGGTCAATGCGATAAATCTGACTTTCATCCAGTAGAGAAAGCAGGAGAGTGTCCAGAGCTTTGGCCGACTTTTCGTCCGTGCCAAAAGGTTTTTCTATGAGGAGTTTTGTGCCACCACGAGTTAGAATTTTTTCTTTTGCCAGAGACTCGATTGTTTTCGCTTGATAGCGAGGAGCGAGAGACAAATACACTATGACCTCCGCGCCCGGGTTTTTCCTTTTGATATTTTCTATCTCACCATAGAGTTCCCCGTAGCCTATTTCATGATCTATATCAACCCGCGAATATGATATGTGTTTTGTGAAATCGCTTTTGAAAGTCCCGATATGAGACAAAAATTGCGTATCATTCCATTCCCTCCTCGACACGCCGATGATTCTGGAATTAAAACTGATAACGCCTTCATCATAGAGAGTTTCCAAAGCCGGAAATATCTTCTTTACAGCTAAATCACCGGTGGCACCGAATAGAACGAATATAGTAGGCTTCATATCAGACTTTCAACTAACCGATTATGTGACGCAATTTTGGAAACTTGGAGCACAGAGGTAGATTTGAGCACCAATTTTCCAACCCCCAGACACGACCAGCACGAAAACTGGCGAGAACGAGCAGAGACATTATGTAGATAATATGTTCGTCAACAATAAACGAATGAGTGTTTGGATACGGAAAGTCTAAAATAGGAAAATAATAGAGAAGCATCAGAACGGCGCCGAGGATAGATGACAGACGCACGCCGACACCCAATATGAGAGAAACTCCCAGGAGAACGAGTCCCCACTCGTTCACAAAATTGACGATCGGAAGCCAATCAGGAGTCGTGAGCATGCTATAAAAACCGGAGAAAGTTTTGGCTTCGCCGATATATCCCACAGCCGACCAAGCCGGATTCATTACTTTGGTAATACCCGCATAAAAAAACATCCAACCAGCACCCACACGCAAAAGAAACAGAGCCCATTTTTGAAATTTTGTCATACCTGTATTTTAACAGATTTTTTTATTTATCCACAATGAGTGGGGTTATTCATAAATTTGACTTGTACTGTAAGTTTGATATGCTTTACTTATTCTCACGAAAAAGACCCTTATGTGGCTCGTCCACATCGGGGGCTTTTTTATTTGGAGTCTTAAGTATGCTCATTTGATCAGTAATATAAGCAATTTTCACACCAGTCTTTTTGAGTAAAACTGAACACTTTTTTGTTTCGTACGGAGATACAACCGTCTCAATTTTATTCTTTCTTATTAAAAACTTTACTAGCGGACTATAATCACCATCACTTGATACGAGTATTGCATTATCAAACCTATTCTCATATGCATCTTGCATAGCAAGGACAACAATGTCCGCATCACAATTTCCTTTTGCTTTACCATCACCATCAAAAATAACCTCCTTGAAAACAAGTGTATAGCCAAGTTCTTGTAAATGAGTATAAAGATCTTTATATTTTGGCATCATTCCTAAAAACAAGTAGGCCTGCTTAACATTATATTTATCGCGAAGCCAAACCTTGAACCGTCCGTAATCAAAATGCCAATTGAGTTGCTTG
>JAUSGU010000039.1 GCA_030648825.1 bacterium | reverse complement strand
AGAGAACGCATTTTTTTGGGTCTAGGCCGATGGCCAGATAATCTATGGCGAGCTCTATTATATTTTCTCTCATTTCGTTTGCGTTCTGAATAGAATTGAGGCCGTGATAATCGGCAATCATAAAATAACAATCGTATTTGCCTGTGTTTAGGAGATCCACAAATTGCTTCATAGCTCCGAAATAATTGCCTATATGAGGACGACCTGTAGGTTTGACCCCTGATAGCAAGACTTTTTTTTGTTCTGACATAAGGAAATAGTAGCAAAACAAAACTCTCCTGCAAAGCAGGAGAGAAATGAAGCGATTTGCGAGGCCGGCAAACCGCTAATCATCGTTCCAGTGTAAAAGTTAAAACCCCGCACTTTCGTGCGAGGTTTGAATGTTTGCGGCAGATCATTCTTTGCCGAGTGGTTAGACCGCCAATTTTTCAAGAACTAAGTTCTAAGAATCAAAGGGCTAGTGCCCAAGAACCCGAAGACCTAAGTGCTAACTTGCGTGGCGGAGAGCCGGGTTGTCGTCGTGCCAGTCGTTAGCAAGCCAGCTCCAGTCGAGGACTACCTCGACATCGTACCCACAGAGATACGGGACATAGAGGTGATCGCCGCGATCCCGCACAACTGCCGACCAAGCGAAGATCGCTTTGCCCTTGAAGTATTTCCGGAAGAAGGCGATGCCTTTCTTCTGGATATCCTCCAAGTCACGCAGTCCGAGGCAACCCTTGAGAAGTTTCATGTCCTTCTCTTTGAGCTTGGCGTAGACGTTGTTGCCCGAGGTCCACTTGCCATCCTTCTGGCCTTCGTGGAGCCACTGATCGATTTTGCTGATGTCGTATTCGGCGGGACCTGTGGGTTCCAGTTCCGGATGCATCACCGTCTTTACCCAGTCTGGATATGACGGCCTGATCGAGCGGTCGACGCGGATGGTGGGGTTGATCACGGTTTCGGGTTCGGGAACAACGACCGAGGCTAGTGCAACAGGAGCTTTCACCTCCCATGATGTGGGCTGCTTCCGAAGAAACAGCTTGCCTTGAATTTCCCATGTCTCACCATCGGATCCCGTCATTTTATTGACGAAATCCCGAACTAGACCGAGCCGGTTTTCCGGAACGATCACCAAAGCTCGCACGAGCGAGCCGAGAATGTCTCGCGACATAGTCTTCCTTTTGTTTGTCCTTTCGGACAGGTTGAGTTGCTGGACTCTTCGCCACAGCCAAAGTATCAATGAGCTTACTCATGTACTATAAATCTTTCCATCTTTTATGTCAAGTATCAAAACTGGTTGTCATGTGAAAATATGTATTATTATCTATCAAATGAAAAAAGGCTATTCTAAACCCCTCCTCGGTCAACTCATACAAAAAATCGCTCCTCGTATAGGCGCGCGAATTGTCATTGAACCTGAATGGAACATCGTCGGCCAAGTGATTTATAAAAGCGGTAAAAAAAGATATTTCAAATATTCCAGTCTGGATCTCAACACCCAAGCCGCCTCCGAAATCGCCAAAGACAAAGGCTATTCGGATTTTTTTATGAAAATGATGGGCTATCCGACTATTGACGGCAAAGTTTTTTTCTCCGACAAATGGGCGCGGGCCATAGGGTCAAAGGACAATTTGAATGCTTCGTACAGATACGCCAAAAAACTCGGTTTTCCTCTCATCGTCAAGCCAAACAGCGGTAGTCAGGGTGTGGGCGTGGCTCTGGTTTATAACAAACGCGAGTTTTATCGAGCTATGCGTTTTATTTTTGAAGGAGACAGAGTGGCTCTCGTCCAAAAATATATTTGTGGCAGAGATTACCGTGTGGTAGTGCTGGATAATCGAGTAATTTCCGCTTATGAACGTATTCCCCTCAATGTCATAGGCGATGGCAAGTCTACGATTTTGGCTCTACTAAAAAAGAAGCAAAAAACATTTCAAAAATCCGGCAGGGATACCATGATTAGGCTCGATGACGCCAGAATATCCCAAAAACTTTCACATGCTGGGCTTTCTTTTAATTCAATACCAAAAGCAGATGAACAAATTTTTCTTCTGGACAATGCAAATCTATCCACTGGCGGAGATTCTCTGGATGTAACCGACAAAATTCATCCAGATTTTCAGAATTTTGCCATAAAACTGACCAGCGATATGGGATTGCGACTTTGTGGTGTAGATTTGATGATTGACGACGATGTGAGTCGTCCCGCGAGAGAGGCGAAAAACTATTGGATAATTGAAATCAATTCCGCTCCGGGTCTAGACCACTACATAAAAATCGGCCGTGAACAGCAAAAAATCGTGGAAAATCTATATCTGAAAGTTTTGAGGGGGATGGAGAGATAAGGATACGCGGTCTTTTTTAGAAATAGCAATCTGAGTTTTATTTGAAGTATTTAACCACCTCTTTTAACGCAACTTTCTCCTGCGTCCCCTCTTCCAAATTTTTTACTACCATCATCCCCTCTTTTGTCTCATTTGGTCCGTACATGATGGCGAATTTGATGCCTTTGTCGCTGGCATAGCCGAGTTGTTTTTTGAGATCCGTGGATTCAAAATAAAGCATAGTGTTTATGCCAGCCGCGCGGAGTTCTGTGGCAAGTTTTAGATAATCGTTTGTCAGAGATTCGTCAAAGTTTACGATGAGTGCCTGTGTGATAGTTTTTTCCTCTTTTATCAACTTCAATTC
>JAUSGU010000028.1 GCA_030648825.1 bacterium | reverse complement strand
CAAGGTGAATGAGCGTCCTGCCAAAAATACACAAAAAGACAAGCAGAATGGCTCAATAGAGCTAGAAATACTGGCTATAAACGTCCTAAATGAGGCAAAAACACCCCCTATAGACGTGAGAAGCGATGGTAGAGAGATTGGAGAGGAATCCAGACTCACTTATCGTTATTTGGACCTGCGCCGTCCGAGAATGCAAAAAAATATCAAAAATCGTCATGCCGTAAATTTGTTTGTGCGAAACTGGCTTACTAATGAAAACTTTACCGAGATTGAAACACCACTTCTCACTAAATCAACAATTGATACCGGTTCGAGGAATTTTCTTGTGCCATCTCGTCTAGAAAATGGCAAGTTTTATGCTTTACCTCAATCGCCACAACAATATAAACAGCTTTTCATGGTTGCTGGTATGGAACGTTATTTTCAGCTTGCTAAATGTTTCCGTGATGAAGATACTCGCGGTGATCGTCAGCCCGAATTCACCCAACTCGACCTTGAGATGAGTTTTGTTGAAAGAGAGGACGTTATATCTATAAATGAGCGTCTGTTTATTGATTTGATTAAAACTCTTGCTCCTCACAAAAAGATCCAGCAAATACCGTTTCCACGTTTTTCATATAAAGAAGCGATGGAAAAGTATCATAGCGATAAACCAGATCTTCGCAAGGATAAGAATGATCCAGATCTTCTAGCGTTTTGTTGGATTATAGATTTTCCATTTTTTGAAAAGACTGAGGAGGGTGGTTGGACATTTACCCACAATCCTTTTTCTGCACCAAAGCCTGAGTATATAGATTCACTCATGAAAAAAGAAACTATTGCAAATATTCTAACCTCGCAATACGACATAACGTTGAATGGCTTTGAGATTGGTGGTGGTTCTATCAGAAATCACAAAGCCGAAGCTCTCCGTGCGGTACTCGAAATTATAGGACAAACTCCAGAGAAAATTGATGCCGGTTTTGGTCATATGCTCGAAGCATTTTCTTATGGTGCTCCACCTCACGGCGGTATTGCTTGGGGCATTGATCGTCTTATGGCCATCATTCAAAATGAGCCGAATATCCGCGAAGTAATTGCTTTTGCCAAGACGGGTGAGGGTAGAGATCTGATGATGAGAGCGCCTTCTGAAGTATCGGATGAACAGCTCATAGAACTCGGAATAACCGTCAAAAAACCAAAGAAATAAGGGAATATTTCTTCTTCATATCTTCCCAAAATCGGTAAAAAGTTGTTAAATTTTCTTTAGAATTTCTTTATTTCGTTTTTACCAGTAAGATTATAAGTGACGGTAATCATATTGTTATCGCGTACGAAAATGGAATTGGGTCAGTAATTCTTTCACAAATAAAGACGATTAGTACCAAAAGACTCTCACGCAAACTTTGCAAACTCAATAAAGAGCAATTTGAATCAATAATCAAAAGATTGAAGTTTAAGCTTTTTTGAAGTCGAAACCCCCGCATAAAGCGGGGGTTTCTCGGAGCCCGAAGGCAGAGTAATACTATTGTACCAAAGGTAAATATGGTGTCAATATGTTAAAATAATCAGAACTACATGTCTTTTACCGTCAAACAGGAACATTTTGAAGGGCCACTTGAACTATTGCTAGATCTCATAGAAAAGAGAAAGTTTTTTGTGAACGATGTTTCTCTGACCAAAGTGGCGGATGATTATATATCGTACGTCAAAAATCTGTCCGAATTTCCTGTGGCTGACAGTGCGCATTTTGTGCTCATCGCTTCAACTCTTCTGCTCATAAAATCAAAATCGCTTTTGCCAAATCTAGATCTGACTACAGAGGAACAAGCAAGTATTGAAGATTTGGAACGCCGTTTGCGTCTCTATGAACGTATGAGAAAACTCTCGCGTGCTTTGGGGTCTCTCTGGGGCCAAAAACCGCTCTTTGCTCGCGGTCTACGTCGGACCCTGCCTGTTTTTTCTCCCGATGAGAGTATGACGATTCCAAACCTCTCGGAAGCGGCTCATCGTGTGTTATCCAATATTCCCAAAAAAGAATTTTTACCGAAAGTAATAATGGACAAAGTCATCAGTCTGGAAGAAATGATCGTCAGTCTCACTAAACGTGTTTCAGCCAGTCTCAAAATGAGTTTCAAGGAATTTACCGGCACCACGAGCAAGGGCGAAAAAGTAAATATCATCGTTGGTTTTTTGGCTATGCTTGAATTGGTCAAACAAGGCGTAATAAACGTCCGCCAAGAAAAACATTTTGACGACATTCATATGGAAACCGAAAATGTAGATGTACCGAAATATTGATATACTTAAATCATGAACCTGGAATCCAAATTGGAGGCTCTGCTTTTTTTTAAGTGCGAGCCGATGACAAAGAAAAAGGCGGAAACGGCGCTAGAATGTACGAGAGAGGAGCTGGAAAACGCCCTGATTTCGCTCACAAAAACCCTGGCTGGTACAGATGCGAGTACAAATGTCGGTACGGACGAGGATACAACGAGTACAAATAGAGGTCTGTGTATCATTTCAAACGGCGATGAGATAGAGATGCGCACGGCGCCGGAAATGAGCGACTTTATAATGAAAATGACAAAAGAAGAACTGGCGCGTGATCTGGGCCGTGCCGGTCTAGAGACGCTCACAATCATCCTCTATAAACATCCGATCAAACGCTCCGAAATAGACTATATTCGCGGTGTCAATTCTTCTTTTATTTTGCGCAATCTGCTGATTCGCGGTCTGATAGAACGTCTGACGGAGAGAGAAGATATTTTGGGGCAGGGCAGAGGCTTTTTATACAAACCGACCATAGATTTGCTCGCCCATTTAGGTGTTTCCAAAATTGAAGACTTGCCAGAGTATGCTACAGTAAAAGCTGAATTTGATAATTTTGCCACGGAAGAAGAAAGAGCGGAAACAAAAGAAAAATCGGAAAATAATGAATCCTGAAAAAAAGATAACAAAAAAGATAACCTGGTTGGAAATATCGCTCCTGGCGCTCGTGACAGTGCTGTTTTTGTGGTGGCTCATTCCCGTAAAATTGGCTAAAAATGAAAACAAAAGCGAAATAGGCGCCGAATCGGCAAAAACAGAATTTCCAATCGTGGCTCTGGAAGCAAAATCGGCTTATGTTCTGGATGTCAATACAGGCGAAGTTTTATTTGAAAAAGAATCGGAATTGCAATGGCCTCTAGCTTCTCTGGCCAAATTGATGGTTGTTTTCACCGCTTCCAAACTAGTGCCAGATTACATGCTCGTCCGCATAACATCGGATGATGTCATGGAAGAAGGAGACACTGGACTGCTCATAGGCGAAGAATGGAATATAAAAAAACTGATTGATTATAGCTTGGTGGTTTCTTCAAACGACGGTATTCGAGCTATAGCCTCTGTAGCTGGAGCAGGAATAGCCCGTTCGGCTACTACTTCCGGAGAAATATTATTTGTGGACAACATGAACAAACTGGCTCGAGAGATAGGCCTCACGGAAACATATTTTCTCAATCAATCTGGCCTGGATTTATCAGGCAATTTATCAGGTGGATATGGTTCTGCCAGAGATGTCGCTCTGCTCATTCGCGAAATTTTAAAAACAAATGTTCACATGCTAGAGGCCACCGCTTTTTCAAAAATAAACATAGATTCCAAAAATAAAATTCATAATGCGGTCAATACAAACAAAGTTTTGGAAAAAATTCCGAATGTTCTGGCTTCAAAGACGGGTTATACAGAACTCTCTGGGGGCAATGTAGTCGTGGCTTTCAATGTCGGTTTGGATCGCCCTCTCATCATATCCGTCATGGGTTCTTCTTATGACGGTAGATTCAACGATTTGAACGCTCTGGTAGACGCCACTCTCCGATATTTCGTGAATACGAAATAGAATAATATAAGAAACAGTATGAAAAAAACGGTGGACAAAAAACTCCTGGTTTCCATTCTCCTCCTCGTCGGCGCTGGTTTTCTCATATTTTTATCCGCCTCTCTCGGTCTCCTAGCCAGAGATTCCGCTCATTTCGGCTCCATCGCTTTCAAGCAGATATTTTTCGGTCTTCTGCCCGGGCTAGCCGCTCTCTATTTGTTTTCAAAATTTGATTACATGAAATGGCGCAAGCTTTCCTTTTGGCTTTTTGTTCTGGCGATATTTTTGAACATCGTTATTTTCATACCCAGTATAGGTTTTACCCACAACGGAGCGACCAGATGGCTTTCCATAGGTTCTTTTTCTCTACAAGTGTCCGAAGTTTTAAAAATCGCGGCCATAATATATTTTGCGGCCTGGCTTTCTTTTGTCAGAGAAAATGTGAAGACATGGCGGAGAGGATTTCTACCTCTCTCTATAATACTCGCCATCACAGGCGCACTCTGTCTCATCCAAAAAGATACCGACACGCTCATCGTTATTTCCGTAGCTCTCGTTTCCATGTTTATAGTGGCAGGGGGGAAGTGGCGACATGTCGCACTGCTCGCTTTGATTGGTGCTTTGGCTTTTGCTCTGCTCATTTATGAGAGACCTTATATCCGTGCACGTATCGCCACCTTTATTGATCCGGGAGCTCAGAGTCTCACTACCGGCTGGCAGATTCAACAATCTCTCATAGCCATAGGGTCGGGAGGTTTTTCCGGTCGCGGTTTTGGCCAAAGCATTCAAAAATTCAATTATTTGCCGGAACCGGTGGGGGATTCCATTTTTGCGGTGGCAGCCGAGGAATTCGGTTTTTTGGGATCCGTGGCGCTCATATTGCTCTTTGTCTTTTTCACTCTGCGAGGTTTAAAAGTGGCTCGTGGGGCGAATCATCCATTCGGAGGTTTTCTCTCTGTGGGTATCGTTTCTTATATTATCACCCAATCTTTTGTGAACATCGGCGCTATGGTCGGTGTGGTGCCTCTGTCCGGCATACCCCTCTTGTTTGTTTCTCAAGGGGGCACCGCTTTGCTTTTTGTTTTGGCTCATGCGGGGATTTTACTCAATATCTCGAGAACCGCAAAGATGATAAAATGAACACTGACAAAACAAGCATATAAATTTTATATGAAAATTATTCTCACAGGTGGTGGTACAGGTGGACATTTCTATCCAATTATCGCCGTGGCCGAATCAATCAGAAAAATTACCAAAGCCGAGAGATTGATTGAGCCGACTCTCTATTATATGGGGCCGAAGCAATATGACGAGAAAGCTCTATTTGAAAACGGTGTCGTATTTGAACGGTCGTATGCCGGCAAAATGAGAAGATATTTTTCTCTGCTCAATGTTTTTGACGCGATAAAAACTGTCATAGGTGTCATAAACGCCATCATCAGTGTTTGGCGGATATACCCGGATGTTGTTTTCAGCAAAGGCGGTTATGTCAGTTTTCCTGTACTGGTGGCGGCGCGTTTGTTGCATATTCCGGTCATTATCCACGAATCCGATTCTCATCCGGGTAGAGTTAATCTCTGGGCAGGTAAGTTTGCCGAAAAGATCGCTATTTCATACAAGGAAGCGGCAGGATATTTTCCCGCCGGCAAAGTGGCTTTTACGGGTAATCCCGTTCGGCGCGAAGTGATGGAACCGGCGCGAAACGGCGCTAGAGAATTTTTGAAACTAAACAGCGATTTGCCGGTCATTTTGATTCTCGGCGGTTCTCAAGGCTCGCAGAGGATAAACGAAGCTATAATCGGCATTTTGCCAGAATTGGTCAAAAAATATTACGTCATTCATCAGACGGGCAAAGAAAACATAGACGAAATGACTCATACGGCCGATGTTATTTTGAACGAGAGTTTATATCGCGACAGATACAAACCTTTTGCTTATTTGAACACTCTAGCGATGAGGATGGCTTCCGGCGCCGCTAGTCTCATAATTTCCCGCGCCGGCTCACAGATTTTTGAAATCGCTCTCTGGGGTATTCCTTCCATCATTATTCCGATTCCTGAAGAAATCAGTCACGATCAGACATCCAACGCTTTTGCTTATTCAGCATCGGGTGCTTGTTCCGTCATAGAGGAAATAAATCTCACGCCTCATGTTTTGGCTTCCGAAATAGATCGTATTGTGGGGAGTATTGATATTCAGAAAAAGATGCACGCCGGCGCTGGACAATTTGCTCATCGTGACGCGGCGGATACTATCGCTAGGGAAGTGATACGGATTGCTCTGTCGCATGTAAAGTAAAAAAAACACAAACACAGCATTCTCGAAAACGCTTCGCTCTCTCCTGCGGAGAGCTCGCTCTGTCCTCGGCGCTCGGACGTCAAGGACAGACCTTGACATCTCCAAGCCTCGCGCCTGCGGAGTTTCTCGAGCAACATATTTCGCTAACTTTTACGAATACTTAATCATTTCCATTTCGGGC
>JAUSGU010000027.1 GCA_030648825.1 bacterium | reverse complement strand
CAAATCAAGAGGTTTTAGTGATGTGGATGTCTCGGCGGTAGGTCTCATAAAAAAAACAGAGAAACCGAGTGGTGATCCGTATTATGATGTTTTTCGCGGACGTATTATGTTTCCTATAGGCGATACGTCCGGCAGAATTGTGGCATTTTCTGGCCGTATCGTGGTTGATGATGAAAAATCCCCGAAATATCTGAATAGTCCAGAAACACAGCTTTATAATAAATCAAAAACACTTTATGGTTTGGATAAAGCCAAAATGGATGTCCGCAAGAGAGATTATTCAATTCTGGTGGAAGGCCAGATGGATTGTGTCTGCTCTCATCAGGCCGGTTTTACCAATACAGTTGCTGCCTCAGGCACTGCTTTTACGGAAGATCGGGGCACAGATTCGGCATTTGGGCTCCTCGTCCGGCTAGCCGACAATATTGTGGTTGCCTTTGATTCCGATTCCGCAGGCCAAAAAGCGGTTCGCCGAATCGTGCCAGCCATATCGCTCGGTATGAACGTCAAAATTGTGGATATAAAAGGTGGCAAAGATCCAGCCGATATCATAAAGGCCAATCCGAAAGATTGGATAAAAATTCTGGAGACAAAAAAAGATTTCATAGATTATTTGGTGGATATCATGATTGACTCTAAAATCTCGTCGGCAAATGTTTTAAAACAAATCAAACAGGATATTTTTCCGTACGTTCTGGCCATTCCATCCGACACTTCCAGATTTCAGGCTGTCAAAAAAATCGCCGACAAATTGGATGTAAATGAGGACGCTTTGTGGAAAGATTTGCAGGAATACGCGAAACAAAACAGCGGTCAGGCAAAGAGTGTCGCTATTCCATACCAAAACAAAACTCGTCGGATAGAGCGTCTGGAATCCATAGAACGTAAAATAATCGGTATCCTCCATTCGCGAACTTATTTCAATGGCGATGAAGAAAAGGGAAGGGAGTTGATGAAAATTGTCGGTGAGGAAAAATCAAAAACTTTTGCCTCTCTGTCGGCAGATGATATAGCGGAGCTCACTCTGGAAGCCGAAATAACTTATGGCGAAACGAATATAGACAGAGAATGGAGGCTTCTTTTACTTCATCTGGAAGGAGAGTATGCAAAGAAAAAATTAGAGGCCATTATGATGGAGCTCCACAAGATAGAGAAGACCAGAGGAGAGACGGGAGAAATTATGGGAAAAATTCAGCAGTTGACTGCCAGGATTCAAGCGATTAAAAATCTGACAGAAAAAATTTAACAGCTTTGCTATAATACACAAATGTCTAAAAAAATGTCCAAAAAAACAAAAAAGGCCCGAATATCCAAAAAAACGCCAAAAAAAAGCAAGGCCAAGAAAAAGCTCACCCCGAAACAGCAAAAAGCCAAAGAAAAGGCTAGGGAGGCGAACCGTCGTGCCGATAAACTGATCGCCAAAGGCAAGGAAAGGGGTTTTATCACATACGATGAGATTCTGAAAGAGTTTCCGACTGTAGAAGACGATATTATATTTCTGGACGATTTATACAGCAGACTCTCCACCGCCGGCGTGGATGTCTTGGAATCGGGTGGCATGCTGGATATAGAACCACCGGTAAAAGAAACCGGCAAGAAATATGGTTTAGGCCGGCTAGGTAGTGAATCCTCGTATGATTCTATTCAGATGTATCTCAAAGAAATCGGTCAATACCCTCTGGTTTCCGCCGCCATGGAAAAAGAACTGGCCAGACGTATAGAGTCGGGAGATGATGAAGCTAAAGGTCTGCTAGCAAAAGCCAACCTGCGCCTCGTTGTTTCCATCGCCAAAAAATATGTGGGGCGTAGCGCCGATCTCACTCTGCTTGATCTCATCCAAGAAGGGAACTTGGGTCTCTTTAAAGCTGTAGATAAATTTGATTGGACAAAAGGTTATAAATTTTCCACATACGCCACATGGTGGATTCGTCAGGCTATCACTCGCGCTCTGGCTGATCAGTCTCGCACTATTCGCGTGCCTGTCCATATGGTGGAAACGATAGCAAAATATAAACAAGTTTTCCGTCGACTTTCCCAGGACCTCGGTCGAGATCCATTGCCTGATGAAATAGCCACGGAGATGGGTCTGGAAGTGGAAAAAGTCTATCAAATAGAAAAAATAGATCAGGATACAGTGTCTCTGGAGAGTCCCGTGGGTGATGATAGTGATGATGGTAAATCTACTCTCGGTGATTTTCTTTCTGATGACAAAATTCTCTCTCCCGATCAGGAATCTTCGCGCAGAATACTGGCAGATCAAGTCAAAAATATACTCGGCGATCTATCGCCAAAAGAACGCAAGATTTTGGAAATGCGCCATGGTCTAAACGATGGCATCACTCATACATTGGAAGAAGTGGGCAGGGAATTCGGCGTCACTCGTGAGCGTATCCGCCAAATAGAAGCCAAGGCCCATGAAAAAATCCGACAGCACGAGAGAATAAATCAGCTGAAGAATTACTAATCACGAAAGGAATGTTTGAGTTGTGTACGCTGTCTCCGCCTACTGGCGGAGCAGCTCGTTCTCGGCTGCCTCCGCAGCCTCCGAAAGCCACAACTCAAACATCCCTTTCGTGACTAAAAAAGCTTTAATGTAAGCCATATAACAGAAGGTATCTCAAAAAACTTGACAGAATCGTTGTTAGGGTGTATACTAGTAGGTAGTATAGTACATTGAAAGAAGCAGAAGATCAGATGCGAAATTTGGCCTGTTCGTCTCCGCGAATTGTCCAAATTTCGCATCTGATCGCACCCGATAAGCACTTTTGGTTTCGCTTTTATAGGAAATCTAGAGATGACACGGCACCGATACGATACGAGGTATACCATGACAAAGATATCATCCGCTAGTCCAGAGTCGGTATTCAGTCTCCACGGGCAAATGTGCACGCGCGCTAACTCCCTCAATCTCTCACAGGAGCGGGTTGATGGAATCAAGCACGGTGCAGACCCCGAGTTCTGGTCCGCATACGACCGCCTCATGCGTGGCGAATATGACGGGACAACGACCGTTGTCGCAGACAAGCGCTTCGAGCAGGTTGGTGAGTTCAGTGTAGTTGTGCCGGAAGGTTACAATCACGCCACTCGTCTGGAAACGTTTAGTAACCAACACCGCAAGGAGTTCAATTACTACAACGACGCCATCACTGACAAGAACTATAGCTCGGCGACGACCAAACTCGTTGCCGGCCGGAAGTTCAAGGTCAAGGTGTTCCAAATCAAGGAGACGGTAACGTCAGTGGATTGCCTCGGTTTCCTCAAGAGCCAAAAGGCAGTTCTCGTCGGTGCCCAGGGTGCTTCACTTGCTTACGAGCAGGCGAAAAACCAGTTGCCGATCAACCGCTGGAGTGTCTCCTTTGATGAGAAGAAAGCGCTTTGGCAGGATACCGACGGCAGCCGCAGGGTTCCCTACGTGTTCCGGCACTCGGGTGGCGGTTTCGGGTTCGGCTTGGGCGGCTTCGAGTTTGACTGGGACGACGACTACTGCCTCCTCTGCTTCTGCGACGAATAGTGCTTTGACACTTTGTCGCTTAAAAAAAGTTCTTGGGTCTTTTGATCCTTTGAATACGAGGCCCCTGTGCAAACAGGGGCCTTTTCTATACTCAAACATTTAGTATACTTTTATCTGGAATTAGATTACAGGTGCGGCTACGGCTTCACTCAATCGAATTCTCGTATGAGGAATCGGCCAGCGGTCCGTCGGGTACGCCTTGCGGATGAGTGTCGCCTTTTATGAAAAAATCAAATAAGTCGGTGCGATAAGCTATCGAGCAAAATAAGGCTCGGCATAAAATACAGAGGGCGGCTGGCGTCTCCCTCGGTGGAATAGGTGGCTTATCGTACAAAGCTTTGGCAGAATACCGACGGCAACCACAGGGTTCCCTACGTGAACCGGAACTCGGATGACGATTTCAAGTTCAACTTGGGCAACTTCGAGAATGACTGGAACGACGACAACTGCCTCCTCTGCTTCTGCAACTTTTATGATTTCTCCCTCTACCTAGTAGGGGGAGTTTTCTCTTGAATATTCTTTTTCCATCCGCCAAGCATTCTGCCAACGTGATCCAACTCAAGAATGAGTTCACCATATTTTTTGTGGTCTATTATTTTATGTTCCCAGCTTATTTGAAGAAAGAATTTCAAAATGTCACATTTACCTATAGCCAGAGATACAAATGAAAGTTTTTCGAATTTGTCTGTAGCAAAACACCCTTTAAAAATCAGTTCCAACAAAGTCAGAAATGTGTTATCAATTTTTTCACCTATAGTGACACTATCCAAACGTTTTAAATTTACCAAATAATCATGCCACAATCGGTATGTTTTTTTGGCCCCTACAAGCACTAGTGGTGCTTGTAGGGGGGGGGGTAGAATGTGTGCTGTGTTCAGTCATGAATATAAATCTATCATAACCATAGAAAATCTTCTTGCAACGTGGGAGAAATTTATCTCTGGCAAGCGGCACAAAAGAGATGTTATTGCTTTTGAAATGGATTTGGCGACAAACATTATCGCTCTCTATAATGCTTTGAAAAACAAAACTTATACCCATGATTCATATACGGCATTCAATATTTCAGATCCAAAGCCTAGAAATATTCACAAAGCGACTGTTCGAGACAGGATTGTGCATCATCTCATCTACAAAGAAATTTGCTGGTATTTTCATAATAGATTTATTTATGATTCTTATTCATGTATAAAATATAAAGGCACTCATAGAGCACTAGATCGTTTTAAATATTTTGCGGGCAAGGTTTCAAGGAACCATACACGGACATGTTTTGTTCTCAAATGTGATGTTAGAAAGTTTTTCGCGAGCATAGACCAATCAGTTCTTATAAATATACTCAAAAGACACATTCAGGATGTAGATATTCTCTGGCTTATTGAACAAGTGATTATTAGTTTTTATTCCAAGCAGAAAGGTATCGGTCTTCCTTTGGGTAATTTAACCTCACAACTTCTGGTAAATATTTATATGCATGAATTTGATATGTATATGAAACAAGAGCTAAGAATAAAATACTATATACGATATGCCGATGATTTTGTAATTTTATCCGAGAACAAAGAATATCTTGAAAACCTCCTAACAAAGATTCATAAATTTCTTAACGGCAAACTCCACCTATCTCTCCATGAAAATAAGGTCTATATCAAAACATACGCTTCTGGCGTGGATTTTTTAGGATGGACACATTTTCCACATCATCGGCAGTTGAGAACTACCACAAAACGGAAAATTATAAAAAATATGCAATGGTATCCAAAGTCTCAAACTATAATTTCCTACAGAGGACTTCTTTCCCATGGTAATACATATAAGATTATGAAACAGGTCGGTATTGGATACTTACCCTGACATTAATCAGTAAAGAAAAAATTCTTTACTCCTGATGATTCTGGTATATATTCAAGTATTTGATTATAAATATCATGTAATGTTCCTTTAGCTATGGAACTATGTATAGGAATCATGAGAGTTTGGTTGTGATCTGAAACCATTCTACGCATTTTACAGTGACTACCTCGGGTTTTATAAACAGAAAAATTATTTTGTTCCAGAAATTTTATGATTTCTTTTCCAGACAGATCTTTCAGTTTATTAGGCATAAGCCACGCGAGGTATTTCAAAGTTTACCAACAATGATGGTTCAGCAGAAATTCCCAAAGAAGCCAAGTCCTCATCTTCTATGTAAAGTGCCGTAGCTTCTCGTATATTATTTTCTAGTTCTGGTAATGTTTTCCCAAATGTAAAAATAGGAAAATCTATCGCTTTAGCACAGTAAACACCATTCTCATCTTTTTTAATTGTAAACTGTATTATGCTTGACATATGACGATTATATAATCCTATAAAAGCAAAAGCAAGCTTTTTTCTTTACTTTACCCCCACCAACTGCACCTCAAACGTCAGAGTGGAATTTGCCGGAATGGGGCCGATGGCTTGTTGGCCATAGCCGAGTTCGGGAGAAATGACGAGCTTGCGTACACCGCCGACACGCATGCCCGTTATGCCTAGATCCCAGCCTTTTATCACCTGCCCTGCGCCGAGTTTGAATTCAAAAGCGTTTCCGCGGTCTAGAGAACTGTCAAATTTTGTGCCGTCTGTGAGAGTGCCCACATAATGAGCGGAGACGGTTTTGCCGGCAACCGCTTCGGCGCCTGTGCCGACTTTTTCATCATAAATTTCCAATCCGGCCGTCGTTGATATATTCGTCATTTGTTCTTTTTGTTGTTTAACGGGATCCTCGGTATTGTTTGTCAGATTGCTTGTAATAGGGGAAGCGACCTCTCCGGCGGGGTTCGGTATATTTCCTCCCGTGATAAATTGCCAAATATTGCCACCAAAAAACAATACTCCAGCGCCGACCAATGCTACACCCACGGCGGTCCATTCACGTATCTTGAACGATCTCATAAATTAATTTTAATTTAGCTAATACCAAGATATTGTACTATAATATGTTTATCTTTTATACCAGTTTATCAACATCCATGTTCAGAAATTTTTGGAAAAAAACCGTCGGCCACGACATCAATCACGCCATTTCCCGCAAGGAATTCATTGAAAACTCTCATCGCCGGCTCTCCACCATAAACAGCGAATTTGGACATGCTTTCAAATTTTTAAAGAATTATCCACATTCGGTTTCTTTTTTTGGTTCATCTCGTTTTGCCGAAGATCATCCATGCTATATTCACGCTCGCGCTTTATCTCGCCGCATAGTAGAGGAATTGAAATACGCAGTTGTCACAGGCGGTGGTCAGGGCGTGATGGAAGCGGCTAACCGCGGAGCCTTTGAAGCCGGGGGCAAATCAGTCGGCATGAATATCGTTTTGCCCCACGAACAGAAAATGAATCAATACCTCACGGCTCATATGAGATTCTACTATTTTTTCGTCAGAAAAGTGGCTCTGACGTTTTCGGCGGAAGTTTTCATTTTCTTTCCTGGCGGTTTTGGTACGCTAGATGAATTTTTTGAATTGGTGACTTTGGTCCAGAGCGGAAAAATCGCCAGAGTGCCGATCATTTGCGTTGGGCGTGAGTATTGGCAAAAAATTCTTGATCTGGCCATCATTTTGCGGGACGATTATAAAACCATCAGTTCAGGCGATGAGAAAATTTTTCATATAACGGATTCTGACGATGAAGTTATGAAAATCATCAGAAATACACCTGCGCGCAGAGAATAATGAATGAAAAAACCTATAGAGTTTAGG
>JAUSGU010000020.1 GCA_030648825.1 bacterium | reverse complement strand
TTTCACATGGGAAGCATTGGATGGATCAACTAATGCATACAAAAAACTCGTTGCGACTATCCGTGAGCTACCTCCAGGCGGAAAAGTAAATAAAGAACTTTGGAATCGTATTCTCGGTTTTGTGGCAGACGATTTGGATACGCCAAAAGCTCTGGCTTTTGTTTGGGATATTCTGAAAGACGATAGACTCTCCCCCGCCGACAAAAAATCGACCATTATAAAAGCCGATGAACTCTTTGGATTAAAACTTGGAGAAAATACAATAAAAACAGTGATCCCCGAAAGTGTTTTAAAACTCGCGAATGACCGTGAAGTCGCGCGCACAGAAAAAAATTGGAAAAAGTCAGATGAGTTGCGTGATCAGATTGCAAATCTCGGATTTGAAATCAAAGACACTTCAGACGGTCAAAAAATCGTTGAGAAATAAGAAAGCTTTTTAGCTATTGACTTATAGATTATAATCTTTTATGTTATAAATTATTGAGCAATCGCTCAATTTGCACATTCAACAAATACGGAGGGTAGCAATTATGAATATAACGGTTCAGCCAAAACCAAAAGTGGACCACACACGCCCTTTCCACGAAACGGTTGTGGAGACGATCAATCAAGCGTCCAGTTCAGATATGGACTGTTTAGCCCCGCTCATCAAAGCGACAACAATCCCAAAAGGGCATGATGAAATTATTGTGGCGTGGAACAAACGAAGGAAGGAAATGGGTTGGGGTTCTGAGGATCTCGGTGTGCCGGCTAATTTGCTCGAGCAGAAGCAGACGAGTATAAAAAAAGCTAATGACGATAAAAAAGGTATTAGTTTTCATCTCGTCTCGCAAGCTCTCTGCAAGCAGTAGTTTCTCTAAACGAGAGACGGCACCAATCAAGCGCACGATCCACGGATACGGCGCTTTTTTTCTATTTATTTTTTTAAAAAAAACTCTTCCCCACCTTCTCCCCATGTTGTAAAGGTTTTTATTTTCTTTGTTTGGTTTTTTAAATGCTAAAATGTCTCCATGCAACGTATCGGAGATCATATTCGTGTTCCGCCACAATCACTGGAAGCCGAGCAGGCGCTCATCGGTTCTGTCATGCTCCGTCCGGAAGCTATTCATGATGTGAGCGATGTCGTGCGCGAAGATGATTTTTATGCCGATAAGCATCGGACTGTTTGGCGAGCCTGTCTGGAATTGATTTCAAAAGCCGAACCCATAGACCTACTTTCCCTTTCAACAAAACTCAAAGATAGGGGCGAATTGGATCGGGTTGGCGGTTCTTCATATCTCTCCGAATTAGTCTCTCTGGTGCCTTCAGCTTCAAATGTGCGTCATTACGCGACTATCGTTCAGAAAAAAAGCATGATGCGTCGACTGATAGAAGCCGGAGAGCATATTTCAACAATGAGCTTTTCCGAAGAAGGCGATTTGGAGGAAATCATAGACAATGCCGAAAAACGTCTCTTTGATGTTACCAATTCTGTAGGCACTCATAAATTTGTAGAACTCAAAGATACTCTCCATGAAGCCTGGGAGCAAATAGAAAAACTGCATTCTTCGCAGGACGAATTGCGTGGTGTGCCGACTGGATTCAAAGCGTTGGATAGCAAGCTTTCCGGTTTACAAAAATCCGACCTCATTATTTTGGCGGCCAGGCCCAGTATGGGAAAAACATCTCTGGCCCTGGATATCGCCCGTCAGGCGGCGGTCAAACACAAAATTCCCACAGCCATATTTTCTCTGGAAATGAGCGCTCAGCAATTGGTTCAGAGAATGCTCGCCGCCGAGTCCAGAATTGACGCTTGGAAACTGCGCACGGGCAAAGGCTTGAAAATGGAAGAACTCTCCACTCATCTGCGCGACGCCATGGGTGTGCTCTCTCAAGCTCCTATCTATGTGGATGATCAGCCGGGAAACACAATTTTGAAAATGAGAGCCGTGGCGCGCCGTCTGAAAGCGGAAAAAAATCTGGGACTGATCATTGTAGATTATCTCCAGCTCATGACGCCGACTCAATCGCATGGTTCCGATAATTTGGTTCAACAGATAACCGAAATTTCCCGGTCGCTCAAAAATATGGCGCGCGATTTGGATGTGCCCGTGCTCGCCCTCTCTCAACTGAACCGTGCCGTTGAGAGTCGCGGAGGCAAACCTCGTCTGTCCGACTTGCGTGATTCTGGTTCCATAGAACAAGATGCCGATGTGGTGATGTTTATTCACAGAGAAAAAGACGAGAGTGGCGAGCAGGCCAAATCTCGCGATACAACAATTCTCATAGAAAAGCACAGAAACGGTCCGACTGGAGAAGTTAAACTAATCTTTGACAGCAGTAAATCCACTTTCCTGTCTGTGGAAAAAGCCGATTTTAGCGAGTTTGTGCAACCTGGTGATGAATCGTTTTAAAGAAGCAGAAGTCTCCACCAAAACATCTTTCTCTGCTTTTGTTATAATCTTATAATCATGGACCACTTGAATCGTCTGCACGAACTGTTTCGCCAATTTCCTGGTATAGGCCCTAGGCAAGCTAAACGTTTTGTTTATTTTCTCCTCGGCACGACAGATGGTTTTCGCAATACTCTGGCGAAAGAGATTACAGAACTAGCTTCGCGAGTCACTCTATGTGTCTCGTGTTTTAGGTTTTTTGATAGGAAGAATTCAAAAGCGAGTCTTTGTTCTGTCTGTTCCGATGATTCGCGTGATGTCATTTCTCTCATGCTCGTGGCCAGAGATGTGGATCTGGATGCTGTGGAAAAAAGCAAAGTTTACAACGGTTATTATTTTGTTCTCGGTAATCAATTGTCTCTCATAGAGCCTGAGCCTGAATCAAAAATACGGACAAAAGAATTAACGCGGATTATTGAAAAGCGTGTAAAAGACGGTTTAAAAGAAATTATTCTGGCGCTTTCTCTCAATAGTGAAGGAGAACATACGCGAGAATTTGTGGAGGGTATTATATCCCCTCTCGTCAAAAAACATTCATTGAAAGTCTCCATTCTCGGACGAGGACTTTCCACAGGCACAGAATTGGAATATTCGGACACGGAAACCATAAAAAATGCTTTGGATGGGAGAAAAGAAGAGGTGATTATGTAGTTTTCCATCAAGTTGACAAATAGTTTTTTATTCACTATAGTCTACTGATAGTTCTTTGATACAGAACCTCTTTTGAGACGTGCTTTTTGTGCCTTACTTTACTCTAGGACATATAAAGCTCGTCTCAAATGAGGCCAGTCGCAATCGCCAGACGCGAAGTCTTGCAGAAAAAAAGGAATGGCTCCGATGAAAACATTGGCTCCGTCTACCGTTACTACCCGGGACCCCAAAGGTCTCAAGTTCGTCTCGATCATCGAGGCGGCATACAACAAAGCTGGTCTTTCCGAAGAGGAAGCACAGTGCGTCAACGACACTCCGGGACTATCCGAACGTGTCACCGGTTTCATCGCCGACAACCGTGCCTCGAACAAGTTCAAGAACGAGGAAGTGGCTTCGAATTACGGCTACCTCTCCGACTACAAGGCCCCGAAACCAATTCATGAACAGGTGAAGATCATTCATCAACTGTTCAGGAACGTCTCGTGGGGTTTGTTCAGGAACGTCTCGTGGGGTTATTTTCGCCCAGACGAGAGAACGGTTGCCGTACCAAGCGGTGCAGAGGGTCTGTTCGCCATCCCGAAGTGGCAGACGATCGCGCCGACCTACAGCGAAGCCATACAGAAGGTGCTCGACGCGATCAAGAAGGTTCGCTATGGCAAGTTCGTGAACTACCGTGACGGCCAGATCAACGAACAGCGTCTGCGTCAGACAGCCAAGACAAAAACAGCGTTCGATATGCTCGGCGACGAGCAGAAGGACCACGACATCCTCGTGGTGAGTGCCCAGTTCGGCATCCGTCATCGTGGGCGTTCTGTCCGTCGTGCTCGTGAGGTCTTCTCGCAAAACGAGTTCGGCCTGGGTGCTTTCGCGGTTGGGATCATGATCCTGACTCACGCGAAACGCTTCCAACACTACGACGATCTCTGGATCGACTGTGCTGGTGACGAGTTTGACGATCCGTATGCCGGCGTTCGCTTCGCTCAAGCGCCGTACTTCGGCTGGCACGGCGGCGCGGCCATGTTTAACGCGGATGGGTTCAGCTATGCCTACGAGAGCTGCGGTTCAGCGTCGGCCTTCGTTCCGCAGAACTGATCCTTGATGCTCGAACTCTTGAATCTTTTTTTGATTCTTGAGTTCGCGGCAAAAATTCAAAACTACTCGTGAAATATCGGGTAGTTTTTTTTATTTCTTTCTCTTCAAAACTTTCAATACGGCGGTTTTTATATGAGAAACTCCCATACCGTAATGTTCCAAGAGTTCGTCCGGTGTGCCCGATTGGCCGAATTTGTCGTCTACACCTATGAATTCTATGGGTACAGGAAAATTTGAAGCCAAAAATTCAGCAACAGCACTACCCATACCGCCGGCGATCTGGTGCTCTTCTACCGTGACAATTGCGCTGGCGGATTTTGCCACTTCCAGAATCATTTTTTCATCCAGAGGTTTTATGGTAGACAAATTGACGACAGTCACACCAATTTTTTCTTTTTCCAATTCTCTCGCCACCATTAGAGCTCGATGAACCAGAGCGCCTGTGGCTATGATGGCAACATCTGGTTTGCCTGTGATCGGTTCAAAATAAATTTGAGCCTTGCCTATTTCAAAAGGTGTGTTTTCGGTTGTTATAACAGGAGTTTTGTCGCGTATGAGACGTATGTATGTAGGTTTTTTTGTCTGCGCGACGGCCATAGTCGCTTTTTTCGCTTCTATGGAATCGCATGGAGAAATTACAATCATGTTTGGAAGGACACGCATCAAAGCGATATCTTCTATGGCTTGATGCGTGCCACCATCGGGTCCCACAGATACTCCTGCGTGAGAGCCTATAATTTTCACAGGCACGTCATTGTAGGCGATTGTCGTGCGGATCTGTTCCCAATTTCTGCCGGGAGAAAACATGGCATAAGAAGACACAAAGGGAATTTTGCCCATAGAAGCCATGCCTGAAGCAGTGGTGACGAGATTTTGTTCAGCTACTCCCATTTCAATGAATCTATTGGGAAATTTTTCTTTGAAGAGATGCATTTGGGTAGATTCTGTCAGATCCGCGCAGAGTCCCACTACCCTATCATCGGCTTCTCCAGCAACCAAAAGTCCCTCGCCGAAACCACGACGTACAGGTACCTGCGCAACATCTTTGTCAAATATTTTCGGATTTAGTTTTTGGGAAGAAGAAATCATTGAAATTTTTTATTTAAAGCCTTACTCATGCTCGCTTTTTATTTTGCCACCCAGAGTGCGGAGTTCTTTCAAAGCCATCTCTGCCTCTTCTCTGTTCGGCGCTTTGCCGTGCCATTCGTATTTGCGCTCAAATTCAGCTACGCCACGGCCGGGAATAGTATGAGCGATTATGACTGTCGGCTTTTCAAAAATAGTTTTGGCTTCGTCAAATGCCAGAGCGATTTCGGCTATATTGTTGCCATCTATTTCTATAACGTGCCAGTTGAAAGTTATATATTTGTTGGCTAGAGGTTCCAGAGGCATAATGTCTTCGGTATAACCGTCTATTTGTATATTGTTTCTATCAACCACCGAGACCAGATTGTTTAATTTTTCTTTGCCGGCCAACATTATGGCTTCCCATGTGTTGCCTTCATCATGTTCGCCATCGGAAGTGAGACAATAAATCCTCTTTTGGGTATCTTTACCGTTATCCATTCTATCGGCCAGAGCCATACCTACAGCCTGTGAGAGCCCCGCACCCAGAGGCCCTGATGAAGTTTCGAGCATAGGCAAATATTCGCGATGAGGATGTCCTTGTAGTCGTGTGCCAAATTTGCGCAGAGTTTTCAATTCACTCACTGGAAAATATCCGGCATGGGCCATAGTGGCATAGAGCACGGGAGCTATGTGACCGTTTGAAAGCACCAGTCGGTCACGCTCCGGCCAATTCGGTTGTTTTGGATTGTGTTTTAAGGTGTGGAAATAAAGTGTTGTAAAAACATCAGCCATACCCAGAGGTCCAGCTGTATGACCCGAACCGGCTGACAGGAGCATTTCTATAATTGATTGGCGAATTTGATTCGCTTTTAGTTCCAATTCCCTTATTTTTGATTCCGTGAGTATCATTAGAGAGCTTTGAGCTCCTCTAGTGTACCAGAAAAATCAATCGCATTGAATAGATATGAGCCTACGACCAATCTCTTTGCGCCGGCAGAGATGAGAAGTTTTGCCGTATCGAGATTCACTCCCCCATCCACACTGATGGGTAAAAGAGGGTAGGATTTTGTCAGAGCTCGGACTAGATCTATAGAACGCGGATCAAAATTTTGTTCTTGAAAACCGATTTTGGAAATACCCATGACTTGAACAAAATGAATTTGATCGGCAATTTCCGCTATAGAATCGGCAGAATCGTCAGGCCGTAGAGCTATGCCGAGCTCAACATCAAAAGGTCCGAGTTCCGAGGAATGTTTTCCATAATCACGGATGATGTTTGTCAGTTCCATTTTATCCACGCTTCTCTTGTGAACGATAATTTTTTCGGCGCCGGCGGATATGAAATCGGGGATTTTTTCATACGGATTTTTGACCATCAAATCAAACTCAAAATCAATTTTTTCCCAATGTGGCAAAGCTTTTTCTTGATTAACAATGCTCTCAAAAATCTGATCGCTCATTTTATCACTTGTGTTTTTGAGATATGGCCAGGTGCGGTTCGGTACATAAACTCCATCACATATGTCTATCTGCACGACGTTTGCGTGTCCTCTCACTATGTCAAGTTTTGTCTCTAATTCTTCGTATGATTTTGGGAGTATCGCTGGAATGATTTCTGCCATATATCAATTATACAGTACAAATATATGACAGAAAAAATAGTGAAAAATACGGACTGTTATTTGTGTATGATGTTGAAAAGTTTTTGAAGTCGGCGCTTGTGTCTCTCGTCTCCGGAAAAAGGGGTGGCGAGCCACAGAATCACAGCGCTCATGGCGTCCGTGGGAGATATGAATCGCGCGCCGAGGGACAGAATATTGGCGTCATTATGTTCTCGCGACAGTTTTATAATATCCTGATTGCCCCCGTAATAAACCACCGCGCGAACGCCGTAGAATTTGTTGGCGCACATAGCTTCACCCTCACCAGAAGCGCCTATAACTATGCCTTTTGTTCCACTTGGCTCTCGCGAAATTTCTCTGGCTACCAGAGAAACATAGTCAGGATAGTCGTCCTCGGGATTAAATTGTTTCGGTCCCAAGTCTCTCACATCATGTCCAGCCAATAAAAGCCTCTCTACAAGAATTTTTTTTAGTTCAAATCCGGCGTGATCGGATGAAATAAAGATTTTCATTGTCTATATTATATATGATTTATTTATCATATTTCACTGTTTATAAAAATCTACTTCTTCGTAATAATATGATTGTTCCACACCTTTCATAAAGACCTCACGATCATCGATTTTGTTTGTCAAAGCGGCACGCAAAAGTTCGCGAATTTCCAAGTCATTCACCGGACTCCTCTGCATTGCATTCAGATAATCGGCTTTGTCTATCTTGATCCAATCAACACACTGCATGAGATTCTTTTTTAATATCAAATCAAGCCAAATCCTCATACTCCTTCCATTGCCTTCCATAAATGGGTGGGCAATATTCATTTCTACATATTTAGCGACAATTTGTTCAAAAGTGCTTTCGGGCATTTTGTCGATTTTTTGCAAGCTTTCTTTTAGGTATAAACAAGAAGCGAATCTAAAGCCGCCTTTGCTTATATCTTTTTTGCGAATTTGACCGGCAAAATCGTAAAGCTCTCCAAATAAATATTCGTGGATTTTTTGTAAACCCCTGGTAGTGCCAACCTCAAAAGCTTCAATTTCTCGACTACCAAAAAGTCTCTCGGCTCGTTCTTTACTGGTTTGGTCAACATTGATCATGACAGCATTATACCATTTTTATTGATATTTTTCTACAGTACCCACACTCAAGAGGTGGTATGATCCAAGCGACCATAAACCCATCCAATTAATAGTCCAAGGACTATAGCCCCAATCGCTATTTCTATCCATCTGCCATTCACAATTAACGAATAGCAAATTGGTTGGTCTGTTGGATAAGCCGGACCAATTCGATAAAAATCTGAACAAACAAATTGTGGAATAATCCAAGTTATTATGACCGTGGAGATCAATCCAATCAGTCCTCCTCTCAGCCAATATCTTTTTATTTTCATAATTTTAGATTAGTTTTCTGGCTTTAACTACATGATTCACAAGAATATGGATATATCCCACCTCATTATCATACCACGTTAATTTCATGGGCATAGGCCAGATGTGTTTCTTAGACAGAAACTGCGGGTCCCCTCTTCAAAAACTTAACTCCCGCAAGTATTACGAATATCGCCATTAGCAGAAGCGGTAAGTAATACAAAGGATAAGATTTCGGAAGAAGATAAGTTAGAGCCAATGAAATAATTCCCCAAATGGCTAATCCTTTTGAATTTGACTTAAACAATCTAATGATTGTCATTATCGAAACTATCAATAGAAGCACTAACACGAGCACCCATAGAGCAAATAACATAACTGAAGCAAGTCTTAGATATTCTGTTACTAAGGATAATACAAAGAGCACTATTAAAACGTTAGATAATTTCTTATTATTCATATTTTATCAATTAATTTTACGATTATAAAATGACGAACCTAAACCAGGAGTAACTCCGCTTTTTTGTT
>JAUSGU010000016.1 GCA_030648825.1 bacterium | reverse complement strand
AGCACTGGGTTTAACTTCATACAAAAATGCCAAATCATTTCCCAACATAACTTTTTGGCCACGAATCAAAAATATTCTTTGTTCTATGAGAATGGGATTTAGGGTTGATAATTGTTTTTCTTTTCTCATGAAATTTCCTTGGATAATTTAAAAAAATTGTATGCGACAATAATGGCAGTACCAACCAAAAGAAGACTGGCCATTAATAGAGCAATACTATCTCTCTGAATATTTAAAAGAGAATTATCATATTCCGGGGCTAGCATTACTAACAACACTGTAATTGGAAACCAAAAGTAAACAAATCTGATCCATAAATTAAACACCTGTTCTTTGAAAGAAAACATTATAACGGAAACAATAAATATGGGGGAAAAAATTATTATCAATGGCTTGCCTAATATATTTGCAAGTGAATCAAATATACATAAACTTTTATCTGTCACACAAAAACCAAAGATGTATGGATCGATAATTATCCCTAAAATCAGTCCTATAAGAGAAATAATGCAAATATTTTTTCTTGTCATATATTAAATAATTTTATAATCCATATCCATACCGCCTTCAGTATAGCAATGATAATAAGCACTATCGATCGAAAGAGGTTTTTGATACTTTGACCACTATTGAAAACCGCGGCCGTCTGAAAATCTGTTTTTATATCCTCGGTCTTTTTATCTACTGCCGGACTGATCAAGTCTGGTAATTTAATAGAGTCAATCAACTCTTGTATATCCCTAATTGATGTCTTGCGAACAATTGCTGTGTTAAAAGAATCGGTGTTTAAATGTCTACTCTGTCCAGACTGTTTGTCAGAGGTAGAAAATTTTAGTTCTGTTTTTTCATATGTCGTTTCCATAGAATTATTTACTTCATTATTTATAATTTCCTGCTCTTCTAATATTTTTGGTACAGATATAAAGATTTCTCCAGGTTTTACTTCAAAATCCGTAACGCCATCATTGTTTTCATCAACTTTGAGTGATAATAATTTAGAAATTGATTGGGGTACGTCTATTTCCGCGAAAATTTTTTCTTCGGCGGGAATATCAACAAAAGAGGTTGTATTCGAAATGTTATTCCCCATAGTTTCATCGACCTCCAAAGTAAAAGAATCAGGTGTATAATCCTCATTATTTTTACTTATAACAATACGCAAATTGGATCCCGAACTGTGGTGTTCCGCAGACAAGGAAATGGGCAAGCTAATATACTTCACTTGACCAAACTCTTGATAATAAACATTGGGAATTCCTTTTTCTAAATAACCAGTAGTGGTTGAAATTCCTGTATGATTACCTTCTCCATCATAAAGATTTAAACCGAGAGAGGATGAATGAAGAATAAAATGGAGTCTTTTATTATTAGCAGTTGAGATAGGAGTGGTAGTTGATATATAAGTAGGAGGTGCCTGATTTTCTTTTTTAATAATACTTTTTAAAAAATTTCTCAAGCTCTCTACTTCGAAAATATTATTGTGTTTCCTCCCAAAAAATGAGGCTTTGTTGTATGAATCCAAATCCAGCCAATACCTGTGTATATTCGGTGTGGAAGTAGACAGAGCCAGAGCGCTAGGCGTGAGAACGGTATTGTCGCCATCGATCACCATGATTGGTTTGTATTGGGTAACCGGTTTTCCGCGTTTTATGCCTTGATAATATTCAATCCCTGAGAGCGTATCCAGCCCCCATCCGGCAATTTGAATGAGTTCTGTATCCGTTGGTGGTAGCCACGTATTCAGAGATTCGTGTGTCGCTTTTGAGTTTTTCAAAAGCAAAGAATTGAGCTTTTTTTCGGCGAGAAAATTATAGAGGAGAGTTGATGAAGCAATATCTATCCCGTTCTCCCGAAATTTAATGACTGGGTCAAAAACAGAATCAAAGTATGAAACTCCCGGCAACAAATTATAAACACTCGGCATATTTAACCCAAATTCCATAGCCATTTTTGCCGAGAGAATAAACGGAATACCCTGACCGAAACCATGGAGCAGAGCACCGACTGCTTGCGGAGTGCCTGTCTGCGGAACCGCTACAAAAATTATCTTGTCAACGAGATTGATCAGACTTATTTCGGACAATTTCATCATGAGAACCTTTGCCACGAGACCGCCGTTTGAATGAGCGATCAGTGTGACTTTTCCTGTTTTAGAATTTTTTGCCAGATTCTTCAGCTCGGCAATAATATAAGGCGAGGAAGTGGCCGATAAATACGATATGCCGTTTTCTGTTTTCTTCCCGCTGGCTACGATTTGATCAAGCGACAAACGCCAATCATACGGAATAGGCTGCCAATCCGCGATCGTTTTGTCTTTTCTTAAATCATCCATCATAGCAATGAAAGATTTGTAAATATTTGAACCGACCACAGGAATTAGAGCTTCGTCTATGATATCGCGGGTATAAATATCGGAATAAATACTCTCTCCGACGATATTCATAAAAAGTTTTGATACGGAATTACCACCGACTGCCGGCTCCCATAATCTATTTTCTTTTTGATCTTCCATCTCATACAGTCTGCTCGCCTCTATGCCGGGCAAGAAGAGAACACTGGAACAACATGACATTTTCGGGTCTACGGGAAGCCATGGAGAAAAAGAAACATTGTCCGAAACAGCGTTTCCGAGGCCTGTTGGATTCAAAATTGCATGGCGAGGCCCAGACGCGTCTCCCCAAAAATTATTCTCGGCGAGAACGACATACTCAGGAATGTAAGCCGTAATTCCGTAGAGAGAATTCTCGCTTATATTTGAATTTGAAATCGTGGTTGTGGCAAAGATATTTTCTATACCTATGGCTCCTCGATGAATGACTGAGTTTTTAACCGACAGATTTGCTTGAACCGCGGAAATACCCACTCCGCCATAATCTTCAATTGTTGAATCCGCGAGCGAGAGTTTTGAATAGATTCCATCGTGCTGATACAGTTCAATCGCATTGCTCTCTGTATTTGAAAATCTGGATTTGGTTATATCCGCATTTGAACCGATGAGCATCACAAAGGCCGAACTGGTAATCGGCGAGAGTATGGTATCCATTGTCGTATCAAACAGAGAGACATTGCTTCCCCGGCTCGCCTGTATGCCGTATGAATTCATATTTGATACCACTGTTCCCGTGGCAGAGAGAAATGAACCGTCGAGTAACAGAGCAAAATCCGAAAACATAGGCGATATAGCAGAATTTTCAAATCCGACGCTCGATCCTCCGAAAATGTTAAAGAGAAATCCATTGACAAAACCACCGGTAATATCGGAATCGGAAACAGAGAGACTGCTCGTGCCCAAAAGCATGATATTGCCGCTCTCCGCCATTATTGAATTATTTATCGCCACCACGGCACGGTTGGTGAGAGTGATTTCACCCCGCGACAAAAAACTATTCTCTATCAGAATATTCCCGCCGTCAGATTGAATATGAAAAGGAATTTTGGAATCAATATTCGTAAAACTGGCTCTGCCACCATAGATGTATGTATGGAGCTCACCATCAAAAGCAACGAGACCAGATTCCGGAAATTCATCCAGTAAACTCATAGTGGAATCAATGATCGTCTTTTGAGAATCTCCACTTTCAAAAAGGATCTCGCCATACACAAAAATGAAAGGATTATCTGAAACAGCGATAGTAGTGCCGGATTCTATGGAAAGTTTCGCACCGGATTCTATGATCAAATCGGAGGAAATTATAAAAGGACTTTCGCTCACGCGCCATGTTGTATCACTAGTTACGCGCTCCGGCGCCACAGTATAAGCCGAAACTGTGCCGAGAGAAAAAAAGAAAAACAATAGGCAAATTGCGCCGAAGAACAGAAAAAAACCGAAAAAGTCAGCGGGCAGTTGCCGTTTGACTGCTCCCGTCACCATCATTGAAATATCCTGTGATATAGAGTGTCCCCATACCAAAGAGGATGATGGCCGTGAGTCCCAAGGCGAATTTAAAGAAAGTTTTGTCGAACATGGCTTTATTGTATCATTTTTCATATTACTTTTTAAACGCATCATTTAGTTTTTTAATAAACTCTTTTTCATCCATGCCTTCCGGCAAGATAATGAGAGGTGATCCGGCCGAGGAGAGCAATGCGGAATCATTGATTGATTTGACAGCCAAGATTTTGCCTTTTGGGTTGGCAATTCTGACAAAATCTTTTAAGACTGAAAGTTTTGTCACGGAAGCCGGTAATTTTATCGACAAATAAGGAGGAATTATGGTATCGGTCGGTATGATAAAACGTCCACCGTTTGTTTCAAGTATAAAACCGCCGAGGTTGAGTTCGTAGACATCTCGATTATGGATTTCTATGTATTCCGCGCTCGCGAAATTAATTGTCGGCTTTGGTTCAACAATTTTAATTTTCACTTTTGAAACAGCGCTCGCTCCCCCGCTCTGACTGTTGAGAATGACGACATATTCGCCCGCAAATTCATATGCATGAGATATGAATTGACCGAATTTTTGCGTACCGTCACCCATAGACCAGACACTGGAGATGGCATTGCCCAGAGGAATATTTTTCGCGCTTTTTGTTCTGGCTTCAAAAGACAGCGGGGTATCGACAAAACCTAGTCGTGGCCGACCAGCCGTCACTTCTAGTTCGGATGAATCATGAGATGCGGTGACAATTGATTGATTTGAATGTGAAGAAGTAGTATCCATTGTGGCGTTGGCAACTATGTCCGTCGTATTCGTTGTACTCGCCGTAGTGACTTTATATAAATTTGTATCAATTTCCTGCCCTGGCGTGGGCAGAGCCGTCGTCCAACCTGAAATAGTTTTTTGAAGAGACATCCCGTCCCCCTGTCCACCAATTGACGGAGAATATGATATGGAATCAATGTCTGATAAATCTCCATCTCTCAAAACCAGAGTTTCTCCACTGTTATTCAATGAAAATGCACTGTCAAAAATGAGTCCGGTCCAATCAGGATTGTCTGTTTTGAATTTATCTGGATCATCGGCAATAACAGCAAAATTATTCGGGCCGAGCAAAGTCTCACCTGTCGGGTTTATTTTGTGATTTGTTTCAGCTTCAAAGAGTTTGTATACGGACAAATCAATAACCATATCACCAATATTTTTTATTTCTATCCATTCTCTGCCGGCATCAGTTCCGGGAAGGTCATACATCACTTCGGTGATGATGATTTGAGCATGAGTCGCGAGAGGAGAAACACCAGCGATTAAAATAATTACCCCGCTACGAAATATGCATTTTTTTATCTTTTCTTTCATGCGACATATAGTCGCAAAAAAAGATAAAGAAATTCTAAAGAAAATTTAATAACTTATTTGATCGACAATCAAGTTTGTGGCGTCGTATAGAGTTATGGTTTCTCTGTTTGCCGACCATAGTTCATGAGATTTGCCTAAAAAAACCCTCCACTGCTTGCTGGCAAAATTCGGCGAATAACGATTGTTTGTCACGCAAGAAGGATAGTTGAGGCGCGTTTTTATAAAATTCCTGCATTGAGATGTCAGTTCGTCAAAGCGCGTCAGATCGGTTTTTTGGGGATTTTGACAACGATTGAGTGATTGGAGATAGTCATAACATTCATCCGTCACCGTGCGAATCTGCGAATCGTTTGTCGGATATGGACATTGTTTTTCTACAGGCGGATTGAAAGGATAATTTTCCAAATAGCCGAGACATACATTTTCCCGGAAATTTGAGGTCAAAGGTAGGGGAAAATAAATAAAAGGACCACTTGTGGTGATTATTGCCATATCACCCGATCCCAATATGATAGAACCCACCGCGTATTTACCGCTGGGATCCAGAAACTCTGTGCCTTGACCTATGACAGCCGATTCGGCACTCGGGTATACATAGCTGTTCTGACTATACTCTATCGGCCGAGTGCCTTTGCTATTTGTCACTTTCCAACCTGTGATATTGACTGGCACGCCATCGTTTTTGATAGTTATGTATTCTTCGTATGGCTGAATCGTATAACTGGCGTTTCCAGATGACAGATAAACTCTGCCGGCATATTTTGAACGATTTTTACTGTTAATATCGCCGACTGCCCTATCGGATTCGCCGGAGTAATTTCCATAATTTCCATAATTTCCGGAATCCAAAAAATTGAGCATAGGGCTCGTCTTTTCTTCATAACCGGCAGAAAAATATGAGTCACCAGAAGGAGATGCCTGTCGCGGAGAAGTAACGTATTTTGCCGCCATGGCAAAAATCAAAAATAGAACGGAGAAGCCCACAACCAGAGCAATGAGTACTCTTATGATGCCTCTATTATTTTCCATACATCTATTATACAGAAAAAGCGACTAAAACAGCAGCAACACGCTCTCGAAACGAACGGCGTCCTCGCGTGCTCGCTCGGCGCCTCCTTCTCGGCCCGTCGGCCTCCGAAAGTCGTTTCTCAAGCGTGTTGCTGCTGTTTTAAAAATACATCTTCTTTTCTTTTCTGTATTTTAGACAAAGCAAAACCACCCGCATGTAAATGCATAGGGTGGTTTTGCTTCCGCTAGACGAATCCGCCTAGGCCTTTAACCGTATGAGGGTTAAGGGAATGATACAGAGCTAGTTCTCCATTCTGCATCGCCAGCCATGAATGTAGCTGCGTATGGAGCGTTAGGCTGAATACCTTCCAAACCAACCGAATAGAGACCGATTGTGAGAGCATTACCATTAGCTCTACGACCTTGAATAGTAATCGTTACAGGAACTGTAACTTCAGTTCCATCAGCCAATGACCATGTATTGGTCAAACCTGTGGTTGAGACACCAGAAGGAGTTGCCCAATCGGTTGACGTTGAGTTCGAACCTACGGTTGAATCATACGTACCGTTTACATAGAACTTGAAGGATGTAGTAGTTGTCGAGAACATAGGAGTACCTGAACCAGTCGTACCGAACTGTAAGGCACTACCGACTGCTTTGACCTTGACCGTGAATACTGCCGCCAAAGAAGAGGTTGAAACGTTTGTCGTCTGACCGTTGTTCTGTGGAGATCCACTTGTAGTGATTGATTTTGAAACCAAAGTTACGAGAGGACCTACGTTGTAAACGTTCATCGTCTCGCCAGCTGCAGAACCTGATTCGGTAATTGAATCACCGTTTGAGTTTTCTGCCGTAACATCTGCTAGGTCAATATCAGCTGCTAGCTGAGATAGTGTGCCATCTGCACTGCGTATATCGGCCTTGATTGTGAGGGTCTTTGTCGTGTCCTTTGCAACCAAGACATCTATATCGCTGAATGTTGCGGAGTTTGAAGATACAGATGCGCTGTCAAGTTCTGTTAAGCCGTCGTACACATAGACATTTGAAGAAGATGCCAATGCACCTCCTGTGCCTGCCTTTGTGACGTCAACAACGAGATCAGTCAAAGTAACATCATCTTTGCCGGCTTTGAAGTCTGCGAGCAAGAGAGTAACTCTATCCAGTTCATTATCACTAGAACCTTCAGAAGCTATGACGTTAGCCTTCTTTGGGGTGGCAGAGTTCGTAGAAACTGTGAAAGATGCGGAATCAATGAGAGAAGGGTCTACATTGACCGTTTTCGTGATAGTTATACCTGTCGCATATTGATCAATTCCGGCCTGATCAACACCACGAACACCGTTTGCAGCAAATCGGATAACAAATGTTTCAGTATCAATATCTGTAGAATCAATACCTGATTTTACATCCATTTTTACCAAGTAGGTCTTCTTTGTGTTGCGAGGAATGACAGAATTGAATCCAGCCAGAGTGATGTAATATATGCTGCTATCTTTTACAACAGTGTTTGAGTTCAGGTCTGCTTGAGCGAGAACTGTACTACCTTCTGTAATATAGATAGTGTCAAATATTTTGTTGTAAACTGTCGTTGCTGTACCGAGGTCAATCTTGACTCTCTGAATAGAGATATCAGAAGACTTTGCCTCAAGTGTAACACCGAGAACTGCAACACCTTTTTCACCTTCATAGACAGTTGATTGGACACCAGAGCTAGTCTGGACAGCCGAAATCGAACCTTCTACGCCCGTGTTAATAACACCTGTTGCACCACCTGTTGTAGTAGTCGTGGTCGTAGTAGTTGTCGTGACAGAACCGTTCAGTGCGGCTCTCGTGAGAGGGCCGACATAACCTGTTGTGATGATACCTTTTGAAGCTTGGTATGCCTGAACAGCTGCCTTTGTGATTGAACCGAAGTAACCCGTTGCAGGGGATACTCCGACAACATTCTGGAGAGCTGTGACATCAGCGCCGGATGAACCGACAGTGAGGTCGCGAGTAAACGTAGTTGTAGCTGTCGATGCGACTGCGGCGCGAGCTGCAGCTGCTTTGTCAGCAGGAATAATACCTGCGGCGATGAGGAGATCAATGAGCTGGGTTGCAGTCATTGTCTGAGCAGACGCCGTATTTGCACCTACCGCTACAAAAACTGTGAGAGCCATCGTGAAACCCACGACTGCTGCTACAATTTTCGAAGTTTTTGAATTTAACATATTTTGTGTGTACTTCTATTAATGATGAAACGGAAGACTTGCTAATTTATAAATATCGCTTGCCGTTTCAATTAGACTTAACTTTTATAATCTTTCATTCGCTCCGCGCTTCGACAGCAACAGAAACGAACTCGACTATTCTCGGCTTTATTTTTCCGAGCGATTTGTTTTCAAGACTTGAAAACAAATCGCTCGGTTCGACACAAAGGCGCGAGATAGTAACTAGATAATTATAAGGCTTTAAGCAAAGATGCGCAAAACCCTACATGTGGATAACGAAAAAAGCTTGATTAAAGGCCTCTTTACGCCTCACGTGAGGAGCAATAGCCACATGGCAATACTAGACTAAAATAGCCAAAAAAGCAAGAAATTGAGAATTTATCTATCGGCCAGAGAATAAGTACTCCAGCGCCTCTCCCCTTCTTTTCTCAATACACCGGAAGCAACCATAGCCAAAAGCTCTCTTTGAATCGTTTTTTCGCTACAACCTTTTATAGTTTGACTGAAATCCTTTATATTTAAACGGCCTTTTTTGGATAAAAGCTTTATTATGACGGTTTTTCTATCATCTTTGTCGCCGAAAGATTTGTCAGATTTGATCGGTATTTTTGGCAAATACTCTGTCTTTTGTTCTGTCCTAGACAAATCAATGTCCGGAACGGATGTTTTTTGAAAATGTCCTTTAAGAGAATTTCTCGGAGATGTATAAAGGACATCATTGTGTTTTTTGAGAAAATCGATCTGGGGAACAGTAGAAACCGGAGCGTCTGATTTATGGGTCTGACCAAAAAAATCGGGAGTTAGAATAATGTTTTCTTCGTTGGCTTTTCTGTTCTCATCTCTCTCCATAACAGAGAGCAGGTTTTCAAATTCTCTCTTTAAAACTGTATGGTTCATCTCTGAAATAAGGCCTCCATGAAAGGCTATTCCCGCCAAAGAAATAATCTCAACAGAAATTGCCTTGTATTTTTTCAATAATTTTCGGCGTTCGGAGAGAGGAACTTCTACAAAGGCGATGTTGAGAGAGAGCAACTCTAGAGCGTCTTCGCGAAGTCGCCATTTCAGAGGTTCATCATCTCTCACATAATTGGTGATCATGTATATGGCGGCGATCAATTTTTCTGTCTTTTTGTATACAAAAACAAAGTGAAAATTTTCACCAAACAGAGAAAGAACAGCACGAGAACTTTCGTCTTGTGATTCTATTTTTTTGTTTTCCTTATTATCTCCTGTCTTGTTTTCCATAAAAGTGTTACAAAATAAGCTTAAAATATGTCTTTTAAAAAATGTCCTTAAAGAGTCTTATCTATGTCCTTTTGATGATACGTCCTTTAGAGAAAATTGTCAACTTTTAATATGTCCATTATAGACCCAACCTATAAAGGACGCAAAGACTTTTTTACCGTCTGACACAAAAGAAAAAGTAATCAATCCGTCAAATGTACGCATTGATATGTGCTGAAATAACCATAATAAGGCTGTTTCTCACATGATATAATGACTTTATGTCAAAGAAAAAAACCGGCGACGCGAATGACACTTCATCAAAAAATAGTAGAGGAAAATCGGGTGGCGGATTTTTTCAAAATCTCGCGAGCGAAACTATCCAAGGAGTATCGGCAATCGTATTTTTTGTTCTGGCTATATTCGCTTCTCTGGCTATTTGGAACAAAGCGGGTATCGCCGGTCATTACGCTTTTTTGAGTTTGTCATATCTCCTCGGTGTAGGCTATTATCTCCTGCCTCTCATATTGATTGTTCTAGGTGTTACTTTTTTGAGAAATCGCCACAGAAATTTTGACAGTGCAAAATTGTACGGCTCTGTCATATTTTTTCTCGGAACTCTGGGTATCATTGATATTGTTTCACCAACGTCCGGTGGCAAGATTGGCTCTTGGATCGCCTATCCGCTCGTAAAATTGTTTGAGGAAACAGCCAGTTTGGTTTTTCTCGCCGCATTGGTCGTTATCTCCGTCCTCATCGCTTTTAATCGAGAGATGGACTTAAAATCCCTCTTTCAATTAAACAAAGAAGAAAACACAGAGAGAGATGATAATGAGAACGAAGAAGAAGATGATATTGATGTGAAACTTTCCGTACCTTTTGAAGAAGAACATAAAAAAGACAGAGAAAAGAAAACCGACGAAAAACTAAAAAAAGAATATGCGACAGATTCAGACAAAAAACAGAAACCTGACACCAAAATAGTTTTGGGCGTCGGTGATGATACCGAATTCATCAAATCTAGCCTGCGCGAGGACGACAGGGTTTATGTTCCTCCTCCCCTCTCCTTTCTGGAACGCGACAAAGGCAAGCCTGTGGTCGGAGATGTCAAAGCAAATGCAAACATCATAAAGAGAACTCTCGCCAATTTCGGCATAGATGTTGAGATGGACGAAGTATCCATCGGTCCTTCCGTCACCCGCTATGCTCTCAAACCGGCAGAGGGTGTGAAACTCTCGCGTATTGTCGCTTTGCAGAATGATCTGGCTCTGGCTCTGGCCGCTCATCCTCTGCGCATAGAAGCTCCTATTCCGGGAAAATCTCTGGTCGGTATTGAAATACCAAACACCACGAAAACCATGGTCGGTCTCGGCACCCTATTTTCTTCCGAGGAGTTTCAGGGTTCCGACAAACCGCTTCTCGTATCTCTGGGTAAAGGCATATCCGGCAAATCTCATTTCGCCAATTTGGGAAAAATGCCCCATCTCCTCATAGCGGGCGCTACCGGATCTGGCAAATCGGTGACAATTCATTCTCTCGTCGTTTCTCTGCTCTATAGATGTTCACCGAAAAAACTCAAACTGATTATGATTGATCCAAAACGCGTAGAACTCACTCTCTATAATAAAATACCCCATCTCCTCACGCCCGTCATCACGGATCCGAAAAAGGCCATCCTCTCTCTGAAATGGGCCGCAAAAGAAATGGAGCGCCGTTACAATATATTGCAGGCCAGCGGTGTGCGGGATGTGGATTCATACCACAAAAACATCCACGAACCGAATCCTGAAAAAACCGACCCTATGCCTTTTATTGTCATCATTTTGGATGAACTGGCCGACATCATGTCTACTTATCCGCGTGAATTGGAAGCCGGCATTGTCCGCTTGGCTCAAATGAGCCGAGCTGTCGGTATCCATTTGATTCTGTCCACTCAGAGACCATCGGTCAACGTCATCACCGGCCTCATAAAAGCGAACATTCCGGCGCGCATGGCGCTCCAAGTCGCTTCTCAAGTGGATTCCCGGACCATTTTGGATACAGTCGGCGCGGAAAAATTGTTGGGCGCGGGAGATATGCTCTATCTATCCGGCGAAATGTCAAAGCCGACTCGTATTCAATGCGCTTATATATCGGAAACAGAAGTGAAAAAAGTAGTCAAATTTCTGGCGGACAATCACAGAGACGAGCTCACGGATGATATCAATCTCACGGACAATGGCGTAAAAAACGATAACGCCATATTTTCAGCAACGCTCGACGAGAATACCGAACTCGGCAGTGAAGACGATGATTTGTATGAAGAAGCAAAGAAAATCGTTCTGGAAGCTGGTAAAGCGTCAACATCCTATATACAGAGGAAACTTCGTGTGGGATATTCCAGGGCCGCGCGGCTCATGGATCTGCTCGAGGAACGGGGCGTGATAGGTGCGGCGGATGGCTCTAAACCGCGTTCTGTCGTGGGTAATGAGCAACCGGCGAAAAACGATGAAAATGGTAACCCGCAGAATGAACCAGAAACTTTATAATTTCTTTATTTTTTCTTTATATCAATTTTCTATAATACCCAAAGCCATGACTGATCGAAAGAGAGTGAAATGGTTGATTAAAATAACAACAATCGTTCTCGTTGTGGCCGTCATAGGAGGATATGGAATTTTTCGTGCCAAAACATTTGCGGAAGGTCCGATCATAACTGTCTCGGAACCAAAAAATGGATCATTAGTGTCGGATTCGCTCGTCACGATATCCGGCATAGCCAAAAATATTTCATTCCTCAATTTGAACGGTGCGCAGATTTTCACCGATGAAGCCGGCAAGTTCACCGAAAAAATTCTGCTTTTGTACGGGTATAATATAATCACTCTGGAGGCAAAAGATCGGTTTGGCAGAAAAGCAGAAACCTTCTTACAAATAATGCATAAATAAAATGACAAAAAAAGAAAAGAAAGCAGTGACAGGAGATGGGACAGCAGGTGGATTAAAAAATGAAATAAAAGAAACAATTAGAGAGCGTCCGAATATAGAAGAAACGCTCAACGCCATAAAGACAAAATTTGGCGAAGAAGCCATCATGAAATTGGGCGACAAACCGCGTGTTCATATAAACGCCATTTCCACGGGATCAATCGGCCTAGACGCCGCCACGGGTATCAGCGGTGTACCTCGTGGCAGAATCATAGAAATATTCGGCCCCGAATCATCAGGCAAGACAACTTTGTCCCTGCACATCATCGCCGAAGCTCAAAAAACCGGAGGCATATGTGCTTTTATAGACGCTGAACACGCCATGGATCCGGAGTATTCAAAAAAGATCGGTGTAAAAATAGACGATTTGCTGATTTCTCAACCGGATACGGGAGAACAGGCTCTGGAAATCGTTGAATCTCTGGTACGTTCAGGCAAAATAGATGTTATTGTCATAGATTCTGTCGCGGCCCTCACACCAAAAGACGAAATAGAAGGCGATATGGGCGCCAGTCACATGGGCAAGCAAGCTAGACTGATGTCTCAAGCCCTGCGCAAGCTCACAGCTATCACCGCAAAATCCAAGACCGTAGTTATATTCATCAATCAAATCCGCATGCAAATAGGCGTTATGTTCGGCAATCCCGAAACAACTCCGGGTGGCAAAGCTTTAAAATTTTACACATCTATGCGTCTGGACATTCGTCGCATAGCCCAGATAAAAAAAGGTGAAGAAATTGTCGGTGGCCGGGTGCGGGTAAAAGTAGTAAAAAACAAAGTAGCCGCTCCATTCAGACAAACGGAATTTGATCTGATGTACAATGAGGGCATATCGCGTGAAGGAGAAATCATTGCTCTCGGTGAAATTCATGGCATCATTTCAAAATCAGGCGCTTCGTATTCATATCAACCACAAGGAGACGGCAAAGCCGGCGAAAAACTGCCCCTCGGTCGTGGCTATGACGCTACCAGACAATTCCTAAAAGAAAACCCAAAAATTGCCGGCGAAATTTTAAAGAAAATCAGAGAGAAATTAAAAGAAATATAAAAAAGTCTGATACTCAACTAAACATCCCCGCTCATAAGGCGGGGATGTTTAGCACTTGGTTTATGATTCATAATGTTCAAAGATCATCCAGCATTACAGTACAATAATAAGATAAAGAAAATCTAAAGTTGGCTGTGGAATTACTGTGAATTACTCAAAAATTGGACAACCTCCCGTCTGTAGGCTAGTATAAAGCCCTATTAAGCCGTTTTTAATCATAAATTTTTCATGTCGCTCCTAGATTATAGTGAAATAACCGCCCGAAAATATATCCTCGTTGATGGAGAACCATATGAAGTTCTGGAGAACGATATATTCCGTATGCAACAGAGAAAGCCACAGAACAAGACAAAAATAAAAAATCTCTTGACCGGACGTATAGCCGATATGACTTTTCATCAGGCGGACAAGGTGGAAGAGGCCGAGATAGATACCAAAGAAGTGAAATATCTCTATCAGAGTCGAGGCGACTGGTGGTTCTCCGAAGCGAACGACCCATCAAAGCGTTTCAAGATTACCGAGGATATTTTGGGCGTGAAATCAAAGTTTCTCAAACCAAATTCAACATATGACGCCATGGTTTTTGACGAAAAAATTTTTGGAGTAAAGCTCGATGCCACCGTAGACTTGAAAGTAACAGAAGCTCCGCCGGGAGTCAGAGGCGACACGGCTCGTGGTGGCAACAAATTGGTCAAAGTAGAAACCGGCGCCATGGTTACTGTTCCTCTGTTTGTAAACACCGACGACACCATCAGAATCAATACAGAAACAGGTGAATACAGAGAGCGGGTTTAGAAATTACAAATAAAAATAGCAAAAACAAAAGGAAGAGTGTCTCTCCAAAACGACCGAAAAATTTTTTACTAAAAATTTTCCTATGCTCGGGCGCCGTCGCACCCTCGGTTTCGTTTTCTCAATCCACTCTTCCTTTTGTGTTTGCTATCTTTTACTCTATCTCGCTACATACGGAAGCAATGCCATGAATCGGGC
>JAUSGU010000009.1 GCA_030648825.1 bacterium | reverse complement strand
CAAGGAGAGAGAGATGAATGATGCGGTAAAAGTGCTTGATTTTGAAACCGCGGCTCTATTGAGGGATGAAATAGTGGCTTTGTATAAGAAGTTAGAGAATAAATAATTTTTTTTGCAATTTTATTTCATCGTGATAAAGTATTTGCACTAACCCCCTAGGCTCCATCCTAGGGCGTAGTCGCGTATATATACGAAAAAATGATTAAAAAACAACACTTGGCTACAAAAACAAATTTCAACCCCGGCGCGGAAAAACTCATAGTAAAGGGCGCGCGAACACACAATCTGAAAAATATAACAGTTGAAATGCCGCGCAACAAAATGGTGGTTTTCACCGGTCTCTCCGGTTCCGGTAAATCATCTCTGGCATTTGACACTATATTTGCCGAAGGTCAGCGTCGATACGTAGAATCACTTTCTTCATACGCTAGACAATTTCTCCGTCAGATGCAGAAACCGGACGTGGATGAAATCTCCGGTCTCTCGCCGGCTATTTCCATAGACCAGAAATCCCGCTCAAACAATCCACGCTCAACCGTGGCGACTATCACGGAAATTTATGATTATCTGCGCGTGCTTTTTGCCCGTATAGGTCATCCGCATTGTCTAGTCTGCGATCGTGAAATAAAAAAACTTTCAAATGAAGAAATTCTGGAAACGATTATTTCTGGAGTAACACACGGAAAAACAAACACTTCACACGAGACATCTCTCGGCAAAAATCAGAAAATCATGGGCGTTTCTGTGGATAAATCAAAAGTTCGCATATTTTCTCCCGTCGTTGTTGGTAGAAAAGGTGAGTATTATCAAATGCTCTACGATTATCTCGGTCGCGGTTACGAAACAGTAAAAATTGACGGTCATATAAAAAAGTTGCGCGAGAGAATTGATCTGGAAAAAAATAAAAAACACGATATAGATATTCTCATAGATGAATTTTTCGTGAGCGAATTCAGGAACAATCCAAAAGGAGTACGCGAGAGACTCTCAGAAGCTATTGAACGCGCTATACATGAATCAGGTGGACTTCTCAAAATAGAAGATCCTCACGGTGAAAAACTGATGTCGGTAAAATTCATGTGCCCTTATGACGGTTATGCTTATCCGGAAGTTGAACCACGTCTGTTTTCTTTCAATTCTCCATATGGCGCCTGTCCGGCTTGTAACGGTCTCGGCACAAAAAATTTATTTAGCGAAGAAGTGTGCACCGTTTGTCGTGGTGATCGCGTGCGTCCGGAAGCTCTGCATGTCCTGATAAATAGCAAATCAATTGTTGATATCGTCGGCATGTCCATCGCTCACTCCGCGGAATTTTTTGCTGATCTGAAACTATCCGAAAAGGAAAAAAATATAGCCAAAGCCGTCTTACGTGAAATAGAATCACGTCTCAGGTTTATGTTGGATGTCGGTATAGACTATCTTACTTTAGACCGCAAGGCTTATACGCTCTCCGGTGGGGAAGCTCAGCGCATCAGACTGGCTTCGCAATTGGGTTCTGGCTTGGTCGGTGCTCTCTATGTCCTGGACGAGCCGACTATCGGGCTTCATCAACGCGACAATGATCGCTTGATCAAAACTCTGCTCCATCTACGCGATCTGGGTAATACTATTCTCATTGTTGAACATGATGAAGATACTATTTTTGCTTCCGATTACATAGTTGATATTGGTCCCGGCGCCGGTATTCATGGTGGTCATGTCGTGGTGGCGGATTATCTGGAGCCGCTACTTTTAGCCAAGAAAAATGATTCAGATTCGCTCACTCTCTCATATCTGCGTGGAGAGACAAAAATAGAAATGCCGTCCGGTAGACGAAACACCGACCAGGGCAAGCTCGTGATCAAAGGCGGAAATATTTTTAATATAAAAAATTTGCATGCCGATATACCTCTGGGCAAGCTCGTTGCCGTCACAGGTGTATCAGGTTCAGGTAAATCTTCTCTGCTCTATGAAATTATTCATAAAAATTTGCAAGCTAGATTGGAAAAGAGGCATCGCACGAACGAAACTTTTAATTGCACGTCTTTTACGGGAACAGAATATGTTTCGCGCACTGTTTTGATAGATCAATCGCCTATAGGCCGAACTCCGAGATCAAATCCTATGACATATACAGGCGCCTGGACATTTATTCGTGAATTATTTGCCGAAACATCTGAAGCACGCGCTCGCGGTTGGAAAGCCAATCGTTTTTCTTTCAATGTTCGCGGTGGCAGATGTGAAGCTTGTCAGGGTAATGGTGAAATTGCCGTGGAAATGCATTTTCTTCCGACTGTTTATGTATCCTGCGAAATCTGTGGTGGCAAGAGATTCATGAAAGAAACCCTGGAAATCAAATATAAAACCAAAAATGTCTACGAAATTTTGCAAATGACAGTTGAAGAAGGTTTGAAATTTTTTGAAGATATTCCGGCTGTTTATGATCGTTTAAAAACTCTCTCCGATGTCGGTTTGGGATATTTGGAACTCGGTCAATCCGCCACCACTCTATCTGGTGGAGAAGCCCAGCGCGTCAAAATTTCTTCCGAACTCTACCGCCCGGATACTCACCGTACGGTGTTCCTCTTGGACGAGCCGACGGTCGGACTTCATTATGAAGATGTGCGCAAACTCATAGAAATTCTCCAAAAACTGGTAGACCACGGCAATACGGTTGTCGTCATAGAGCACAATTTGGATCTCATAAAATGTGCCGATTATTGTCTGGATATGGGTCCGGAGGGCGGGGAAGGTGGAGGCAATATCGTGGCTCGTGGAACGCCTGAGGACATCGCGGACAATGCAAAGAGCTATACAGGAAAATATTTAAAAAAGGTACTGAAAAGAAAGTAAAAAGTAGCAGATACAAAGTCCTCGTCGCTCGGGAGGGGACCACAAGCCTCACGGCAACCCCTCTCCCTCGCGACTCGAACCTTGTACCTGCTACTTTTTTATAAATAAAAGAAAGCCAAAGGAAAAGTGGATCGAGAAAACGAAACTGAGGGCACAACGGTGCCCGAACTTAGGAAAATTTTTAGCAAAAAATTTTCCGTTCGTTTTAGAGAGACACTTTTCCTTTGGCTTTCTTTACTTTCACAAAATCAGAACAAAAAGCTCCGAACGGTGTCGGAGCTCTGAAAAAAAGTTTTGAAACTGACAATTACGCCACGAGTGACCACCTCACATCATGTTGTCGGCGACCGATGTCGCGTCTACTGTCGCGATCGACGGTCGGACGGCTATCACGTTTCTCGTCCCGTCTGGCCTTGCGTTCCTCACGAGAACGTTGATAGCGAAAAGGGAAAATAATACGAGGTTTTTCTTGATCACCGAAATAAATGACAACTGCACCTGCTTTCTCAAGCCTTCTCGGGGTCAAACACCGCAGGCCGAGAATTTCCATGACGACTTGTAGG
>JAUSGU010000005.1 GCA_030648825.1 bacterium | reverse complement strand
TGGCTTCGGCCTCCGAGATTTCCCCCGCGAGGGGGATTTCGTTTTTTGAAAATTTCATAATCACGAAAAGAATGTTTGAGTGGAGGCTTTCGGAGCGCGACGGCGCGAGAACGAGACGCCGCCCCAGTAAGGGCGGACGTCGTACTCCACAAGAACATTCCTTTCGCGATTTTTTTCTACTTCTTCCTCCGCAAGAAAGCCGGCACGGCACCCCAATCATCATCGTCCGTGTTGATCGTAGGAATGGATTTTTTATCTTCTATGGCGTTCTTTGAATCTGATTTTGAGAAACTGTTGTGGATTTGTGCTTTCTCCAGAGATTCTCTCACTTCAGGACCGGAAAACAGGGATTTACTCTTGGCCAACGGAGCAGGACTAGTGCCACCATCACCGAAACCACTGGCGATAACCGTCACTTTTACTTCGCCTTTCTTTAATTTTTCATCTCGCACTGTTCCGAATATCACTTTGGCGTTTGGATCTATGGATTCGGTTATTACTTTGGCAGCGTCTTGGATTTCAAACATAGTGAGATCGTCTCCGCCGGCGATAGAAAACAGCACGCCTTTTGCACCAGCGATAGAAATATCCAAAAGAGGGGAGCTGATGGCCATTTTTGCCGCATCTTCGGCTCGTTTTTCACCGGAAGCATGACCGATACCCATGAGGGCCGAGCCTGTGTTTTCCATGACGGCGCGGATATCGGCGAAGTCTATATTTATGATACCCGGAGTAGTGATGAGATCGGATATGCCTTCAACAGCTTGTTTCAAAACTTCATCACACATGGCAAATGCCGATTTGGCTGTGGTGTTCTTTTCTATATTGGAAAGCAATCTATCGTTTGGAATGACGATGATGGCGTCTACTTCTTTTTTCAGGGCTTCCAGAGCTACTTCGGCCACTTTCATTCTCTGGGTGCCTTCAAAAAAGAAAGGTTTTGTAACGACAGCCACAGTCAGAGCGCCGAGCTCTTTTGCGGTTTTGGCGACGATAGGGGCGGCACCCGAACAAGTACCACCACCCAATCCTCCGGCGACGAAAACCATGTCGGCGCCTTTGATGGCTTCTTGGACTTCTTCTTTTGTTTCTTCTACCGCTCGGCGACCGAGTTCGGCATTCATGCCTGTGCCCAATCCTTTGGTCAGATTTTTTCCTATGTGAATTTTCTTTTTGGAAAGAGTGTGATGCAAATCTTGAGCGTCTGTATTTACGCCGATAAACTCAACTCCTTTTACTTTGGAATTGATCATGTGGTTTAGGGCGTTCTTGCCTGAACCGCCGATACCGAGCACTTTGATTCGCGCGAATGTTTCTACTTCAGGGATTATATGAGGCATAGTGTATATAAATGGTAATTAAGCGGAAAGCATGCTTGCTTTTCGTGGTTTGGTAAGCCGAATGTATCATACCAAAAAGCTTTAAAAATACAACAATTTCAATTTTTACTCATGGCAAGAGCTGTCGGAGCCATTCGCTGACTTTTTTCACAAAACTGGCGCCATTTTTGGAAAAACCTTGATCCGAAACGTCTTCCGTGCTCACGCCGAGGATAGAGAGACCATAAGCGACTGACCAAATAGAGTCTTTGATATTGTCTTTGCCGTTTACGGACAGAGTGGCTATACGCGAGGGGAGTTTCAGGATTGTTTTGGCTGTTTCTTCTATGAGAGGAGCGTTTGATCCGCCACCTGTGAGAATTATGCCAGCGGGCAAGAGACCATTTCTATCTATTTTTTTCAAATGATTCTCCATCAAATCAAACATATCTGACAGTCTGGCAGAAATGATTTCATCCAGCTTTTTTTTCGGAAATTGGATTGCCGACAAAACTCCGCGCTTCAGATTTTCCGCGTCTTCTATGGATGTTTTCAAGCCGAGAGCGATGTCGTTTGTGATGTCTGTTGATCCGAGAGGAAAGATTTCCAGAGAAATCGGCAGATTATTTTCAAAGACGACGATTGAAATAGTCTCGGCGCCGATCGAGGCGAGGAGACAACCGGCTACTTTTTGATTTTTTGACAGAGTGACTAGGGAAGAAGCCAGCGGTCCTGCCACGATATCCAAGACTTCAATGCCTGCGTCGGTTATAGCTTCCACCAAACTGTCCAAATGTTGGGCGAGACAAGTCACAAACAGCACTCGAGCTTCCAGTTTGTTTCCCTTCATGCCACCCGGTCTGCCGAATACCGGCTTGCCGTCAATTTTGTAAGACAGTGGGACGGTATGGATGATACGGCGATTTATAATTTGTCCGCCGGGGATATTTTTTTCTGCCAAGCGGGTGGCCTTTTCTATGTCCATGTCGGTCACTTCCGAATCGGCTCTGGATATGACAGCAGTGCCTGGGGAGACAATGCTTTCTAGACTGATGCCGCCGATTGAAATAAAAGCGCGTTTGATTTTTACTCCCGAGGCTTTTTCGGCCTGCGCCACGGCTTGGATGACGCTCTGGGTCGTTTCGCGGATATTTACGATATAGCCGTGGCGCAGGCCTCGTGATTCAGCTCGGCCGGTGCCTATGATTCTAGCCAAGCTCTTCTCGTCGTTTGGATTGGATTCCGCTATGACGACTTTGGTTTCGTATGTGCCTATGTCTATACCTGTGGCTATGTGTGTGCGCATTTTTGTAAAAATCAGAATTCTATGGCGCCTCACGATATAACATTTTCCTACGTTCGGGGGGATCCTCTCCAAGAGTCGATTCACCCCCTCTCACGAGATAAAATGTTATATCGTTCGGCGCCCAAACTTCACATTATACTCCAAACTGCTTTCGAAATTTTGCTTCTGTTCTCTCCATTGTACTCCCATGACGCATTCCTTTCAAATGAACAAGTCCGTGGATATAGAGATAACCGACGAATTTGGAGAAAGTTCTATCAAAATCTCCCGCTTGCCGTTTCGCTTCAAACGGATTTATAAAAATTTCTCCGGCATTTTCGTCTAATTCAAAAGACAAAACGTTTGGAATATAATCCATGCCACGAGTTTTAATATTTAATTTTTGCGATTCTCTATCGCCTATGAAAACTAGAGAGAGATCATAGTCTCGCCCGAGCACGGCGTCTCTGATGAGAGCAAAAGGCAAGCGGGGGAGCTCGCCTTTTGTTTTATTGAGCAAAGAAAAATTTTCCGCCACTTTCGCCACTTCCGTCATTTTCACCATTTCCGCCAGTCGCGCCGGTTTCTTTTTGCTTTTCATTATCTCTTGCCTCTGCCTCGCGGAAGATCAGGATTTATTTTGCCGAGCTTTATGTCGCGAGCGACTTCTGCGCGATGATTTATAGATTCCAGAGTTTTCATCTTTGTCTTGTAATGAGAGAGAGTGCGCTCATAGTAACGAATACCGCGGACGCGAGGCAAAACACCCGAACCTTGGACGCGTTTTGTAAACCGTCTCAAGAGACCCAATGGGTTTTCCGTGCCGTTTCTCATTACTTCCACGTTTGTTGCCATAGACGGATAGCCTATCACAAGCCTAGAGAAACCTCAACTTTTTTGATCGTATTTGCGTATATCTTGACAAGATGACGTATCTTGTAGTATGATTAGATACGAAAACTGTTCCAGGCGAATTCTTTGCTTGAGGATTAAGTTTCACAACCAAGAAGAAAGAAGGTTATGAAAAATAATATTGCACTAATAATGCTACTGTTCGCTGTTCCAGCACTGGCACAGGAGTCGAATTGGTCAGGGGTTTACGTGGGGCTAAGCGCGGGCTACAGCCAAGGGAAAGAAAAGGGGACTGTAAATCTTGGAGGAGATCAAATGAGTGGCCAGATAAAGATCATGGGCAATCTCTTTGGAGCCCAGCTGGGCTACAACTATGAATTTCGGAACAAGTTTGTGCTCGGGCTGGAAGGCGATATGGGAAAGGGGAATGTCGCAAGGAGCGAGACGACTGATTCAACAGGTACGCGGCCCGTTGAAGAGTTGGACGTGCCAAATATCACGTCAAAGACGACGACACAGTTAAATTGGCTCAACACGAACAGACTCCGCCTCGGATACTCCCTTGGCCGGTTCCTACCATATGTGACTGGTGGAGGAGCATATGGGTCGGTCAAGACGACAGCCGACATGAATGGTGGAGGAGTCGGCGTCACCATTAACAGCAAGATCAAACAATCAGCGACAGGTTACGCTCTCGGCGCCGGATTGGAGTATGCTGTCTCTCGCAAATACAGGATAAAAGTCGAGTATCTCTACACGGAACTCCGTATGACCAGAGCCTCGGTGGCGAGCAGTTATGACGGCGTCAGCTCTCAGATCAGTATAGGAGAGGATCTAATGAGCGACATGGTCAGAATCAGTGTCGCGCGGCATTTCTGACCTGTGAATTCGAGTACCTGGACGAGTGGCTTGCCATCTATCAGGTTCTCTCTCGCTGATTCTTTGCGATTTTGATTTTGGAAATCTTGTCGCTTTGAATCTCAGACCCTCTGAAAATCCGAAAGGAGAAGTAGGAGGGTCTTTTGTTTTTCTAGACTTTATATTTTTTCAAATAGGAGGCGATGTCCGTGACCAGAACGGTTTCTTGGGAGCGCGTGGCCGAGTCGCGGATGATGACGGAATCTTCCATGGCTTCTTTTTTACCCATGATGACGACGATAGGTGTGTGATTTTTTTCGGCCATGCCGACTTGGCCGGCCATTTTGTCTTTGGCCAGCGATTGAATGACGGGAATATCGGCCACTCGGAAAGTTTCTATGACGCGCAAGCTCTTCAATTTCGCCTCAAAACCCAATTGCATAAAGCAAATCTGCGGATTTAAAATCTTTGCTATGGCAGACATTTTCAAGGTCTCATTTTTTCGTCCGGTCTTTTCCAAACAGAGAGAGACGCCGATGGCCGGCAAATCTTTCTTGTGTCCCAAACGGCGGGCGAGTGTATCGTATCTGATGCCTATGGCCAGAGGGTGGGCAGACGGATTATCGTGACGGATTTCAAAAATAGTCTCACTGCAATAATTACGGTTGGCAACTAAAGTGTTGTTTATATTGTAAGGAATTTCCAACATTTCCAGATATTCCAAAATTTCTTTGAAATGCTGGCGCGACTCTTCCGACAAAAAATTGATGGCTTTCGGACATTCGTTTGCCAATTTCTTGCAAGCCTCATGATCGCAACCGAGCAGACTGAAAACATCATGCTTCATTGTTTCGCGACATTTGGCGGGCAGATCGTTTATGTGTTTTCTGTAATAGGCGATGATTTCGCGCGTAAATCTGGCGAGAGATTCTTTGTCGCCTATGGAGTTTATTTCCACATGTAAATCGGTTTTGCCGGCAGAGTGCAATATGGATAGAGATGTTTGAATGAGAATGGCTTCCGCGATTGATTTTTCCGCGCCTATGATTTCCAGTCCATGATGAGACTCTCGCGGATTCGGTTTCCGTCTGTCGCCCACGAAAGGTTTTTTGTAATAAAAGAGGATAGGTTGTGATAGAGTCCACATCCTCTCTCTCTCATATAGCCGTAAGATAGCGATTTTTTCCTCCAGACGCACGCTCGCGCCTTCTGTGTGATTGTCGTGATCAACGACGATCTCGCCTTCGGATATTTTTTTGGCTTCTGTGCTGTCGCTTTGATGGATGTGCAGAGAGGCTAGGGGAGTAAAACCATAAAAAAGAGCTGTTTTTCCGACCTGATTCAAATTCTCATAAGAGACGTATTTCGGATGTTCTATTTTTTTGGCTCCTGATTTGGCGGATGGTTTGCCGGTTTTTTTTATTTTTCTGATTTTAAATTTCATGGATGTAAAAAGTTATTTTTCTGTTATTTTTCTATGGTGGAGCTGGCTACCGCGCCTGGGAAAAAATCGATTTTCGTTATGGGCAGGAGACGTATGAACGGTCTGCCCACCAAATCGGATTTCGGCAGAGGTCCCCACACGCGCGAATCGGATGAAACCATTCTGTTGTCTCCCATGACAAAATATTCATCCGAATCCAGCGTTATGCGACCGTCTCCCAGCGATCGAGAATAGATATAAGGCTCGTTCAAAACTATTCCCAGAGGATTTTTCTCGTTTGTGATAGTAACCATATCGCTCTTTATATCTATGGTTTCACCCGGCAATCCTATGAGACGTTTTATGAAATACTTGCTCGGATCTTCGGGGTATTTGAATATGAGCACAGCGCCACGTTCCGGTTCACGGAAACGATAAGAGAGCTCGTCAACTATGAGATATTCTCCATCCAGAAATGTGGAGTCCATGGAAGAGCCGTTTACTATGAAAGGTTGGGCAATCCATACGCGGATGGGTATGACGATGAGCAAAGCAAAGATGATGTAATAGACAATCTCTTTCCAAAAAGAACCATTTTTCATAGACCCAGTATAGTGCCGATAGTGGCATTGACACAATAGATTTTTCCGTGCGATGATGTTTTTATGATAATCATTGGCATGGGAAATCCAGGAGAAGAATATATAGGCACGCGACATAATTCCGGTCGTGAGGCTGTGATGAAGTTCGCGGACAAGATGAGCTTTGACGATTTTGAGTTTGATAAAAAAAAGCAAGCGCTCGTTACGAATGGAAAAGCGGGCAAGACAAAAGTGACTCTCGTTTTGCCAGAGACTTTTATGAATAAATCTGGACTGGCGGTAGGGAAGTTCGCAAAGGTTGCAAAAAAAATAAAAAATCCCGCCGGAAAAACAATAAAAGCTTTTCCCGATCTGATTGTTGTCCATGACGATCTAGATATTCCTCTCGGTCGCGCAAAGATGTCTTGGGGCAAGAGTTCCGGAGGACACAAAGGAGTGGAGTCAGTCATAAAGGCAGTCGGCACGCAGGCTTTTTTTCGTGTGAGAATCGGTATTACGCCAGCCAAAGCTTCAGGCGCTCTAAAGAAGCCGGATCACGATACTATTACGGACAATTTTATTGTCGCAGAATTCAAAGACAAAGAAGCGGATGAAATGAAAAAAGTCATAAAAAAAGTGGTGGATTGTCTGGAAATGGCTGTCGGCGAGTCTCCGGAAAAGGCTATGAGTGAGTGTAATACTCTCTAAAATAAATAAATAAAATCGGCAGAAACAGCATTCTCGAAAAGCGAAAGGAAGAGTGTCTCTCGAAAATGGACGTAAATTTTCCTGCTAGAAAATTTACTAAGCTTCCTCGCCGTCGCTCGTCAGGTTCCATTTTCTCGATCCACTCTTCCTTTCGCTTCCATAAAAGCTTTGTTTAGAGCCTTATTCTAGAGTGTACCTACGAAAAGCTTGACAAGTTAGGGTGTTTAGGTGTATAATACAAGAAGTATAGAACATTGAAAGTAGGATAGATTGGTTGGCAGAAACAGGGGTCAGTTCGGTAAATCAGCGCATGCTGGTTCTGAAAGATCCTTAGACTGTCAATCAATCAAACATGAATACTGCTACTAAAGAAATCGCATCCTGGGTCAAGCTCATCAACGCCGGTGGTTATGAGCGGGTCAACTGGAATAACATCAATGAAGGCCGGTTCCCCTCGCTCACGGGAGCGCTCTCACCGCGGACGGAGATCGTCGAGATCCCGAACACGATGAAGGGCAAAGAGGTGGTCGCCTACATGCAGGCTCGCCGCAAGAAGATGGCGCCGATCCAAGACCTCATCAACTGGGGAGCGAACACTCCCCGGGACAAGCGTAACGGAGGTCTCAAAACCCTCGTCACGGACGCCAACGGCACCCTCTGCTCGGTCACTATCGACGAGCATGGCTCCGAAAGCTGGATCGAGGTCGATGACCGCGAAATGTCCTACGGTCGCGGATGGCGTTTTCTCACCATCCCCGAAAATCAGTAGTCCTGCCCGCTGGTGGTTGGATGTCGGCAACATTCAATCATCAAACCCCGCGTCTCGAAAGAGCGCGGGTTTTGTTTTATTTAATATTGAGACCAAAGTCTGTATTACTTAAAAGAGTTCTGATGTCGTATAGTAGGGCGGACACGTAGACGACACTAGAACTAATTTCGGTGCTTTACTTTTCTACTCATAAGAGTAATGTCTAAAACAGACTTTTCCATACCCTTTGGTACGGAAGCTCTTTGAGTCTAGGCTTTCTCGCACGAGAAGGCTTTTAACGTCAGATCGGCATCCCTCAAGGGGAGCCGCTTCGGAGGAAATAGCTATGAATGCTACTGTGCCTGAAGAAACAAAACGGGTTATTCCGTTCGATG
>JAUSGU010000002.1 GCA_030648825.1 bacterium | reverse complement strand
CTATCTTTTTTTGATAATACTGACGACTCCCTTTTTAAAATTAAGACTTTTCTTCAAGAAATTTTTCAAGTTTTTCACGATCAGCTTTTACAACGGTGAGCGGCTGCTGTATTTCACCGTCTTGATACTCAGCTCTACCGTTAAGTGCCACATCTAAAGTAATGAGATTGGGGTGGTGTCCAACTGCATAAAAATACACAGGATCATTGCCGTTAATTTTCGTGAAGGCGTCTTTCACTTTTCGTAGCTGCTCTCGCAAAAGTCCTAACCGTTTCCGGTAAAACGAATTAGATCCACTCGCCAAGTCTTCGTTAACCGCGGCACGTAACATCTCATTTTCTCGAGCAAAGGTAGTATTCGCTCCAGATTGTAGATATGCTTCAAATTCTTGATCATCGGGATATTCTCGATCTTTAAGTTCACGCATCAATCTCTGATTCCCGGCAGACTCATTTTTCATATTAAGAAGGTTGCTGCGGCTATCTGGTTGTGCGGCTTCTTCTACGGATGGCTCAACGGCGGAGGCAACGCCGATTTCCTTTTCGCCTTCTTTAATTAATCTCATGAGCTCCACCTGTAGAAGCGCCGAGGTCATTCTAGTACGCGGATAAGTAGTTGAGGTGAAGATTGCAAGTGCCTTTTCGGGCAACTCTTCATAAATTTGCTCAGCCATTTTTTTAATGAGTGGCAGACTCTCGTAGGTAATCCCTGGATCATCTTTAATCCCAAGCATTGCTACGGTTTCTTCCCATAATAATTGATCCGAGAAAGACAACCCCGATTCTGCCAAGGGCCTTCTGGCCTTCCCGCCTTCAACTTTCGGCGCATGTCGTATAAAACCAAGTTGATCCATATTACTGTAATTTTATTATAATGCCCTTCTTGGCATCAACATGTACTAAATCACCATTCTTTAGAACCTTGCTAGCAATCTTTGTTCCCACTACGCAGGGCTTTTTCATTTCTCGCGCCATAATTGCCGCGTGACACGTGATACCCCCCTCATCGGTTACAAAAGCCGCCGCCAGTTGCATCGCCGGAAGAAATGAGGTTCGTGTCATGGGGCTGACTAGAATGTCACCCTCCATGACATTTTCAGTATCATTATCGTGTCTAACCAATACAACTTTGCCAGTCGCCTCGCCGATGAAAGCTGGATTACCCTTAAATTCCGTTATGCTCTGATCGACAGAGGTATCCATCTTAGACGTAAATTCTACTGCAAACTTCTTAGCCTCTTCGCCAACAAGCAGAGAAAGCGTCTGCCCGATTGTTTGCAAAACATAAAGCTCTCTGCGAATCTTCAGAGTTTCCAGATTGAGCTTTAGACTGATAATTTCATCCGGCAAAGCAGAATTTAAAAGATCAATATCAATCCCCGTCGACTCAGAAATCTGCTTAAACAATTTTGGGACAAAATCAGAAATCGCAATATGTTGCGCATTCTTGGTACCTCGAAGACCAGAAATGATATCAATGGTTTCCTGATCTGTCGTATACTGGCCGATAAAAAATGAAGTGATTTCATTCACCCAGAGTCTCCTAAAAATCGCCATAAACTCCTCTCTCGTATCAATTGGATTTTTTTCAAATATAAATTCTATTGAGCGTTCATACTTTTCGAACTCCCTCAAGAGAGGGATCATATTCGTAGTTTTAACGATTTTCTCAAGTGCCTGCAACTGCTCGTTATCAACAAACCTTTCAAGAATACCGTTCTTACCAATAACTACAGTATCAAGCCGAAATCCATCTTTAGTAATCGGAAAATAGAAATAAACCTCGGTGGCAAGGTAAATTTCGAATAAACCCATAATTCGTGTTGTAACATGATTCCACATAGTTCTATCAAACGCTTCGCTTAATTATTTTAATTGTACCCTGATTCGCATCCACTTCAACTAAATCACCATCCTTCAGAATATGAGTTGCCTGTTTTGTTCCAATAACTCCAGGAATGTTAAGCTCTCGGCTAACAATTGCAGCATGAGAGAGCATTCCTCCTTGATCGGTAACAATTGCAGCCGCCTTCTTACAAAGCATCATTAATTCCGGCGTTGTGCTTTCTGCAACAAGAATATCGCCAATCTTCATTCGGGAATCTATCTTCATTATCTCCTTCATATCGACCAACATCGGAGCAATAATAACTCTCCCGGAGACAATCCCACGATTGGCAATCGTCCCTTTGATGACTCCGTCTTCAATTTTTTCGTTACATAGAATATTCCATGCCTCAGAGGCCTCCGATCCTGAAAATATCTTTTTTACACCACCCGAGACCTCGCATCCGTAATACTTCTTCCTAGTGTTTAGTATCTCCTGATCAATTTTTTTGCCATCGTATAACCCCAAAATTTCGTCGCTAAATAAAAACACCGAATCCTCTTTTTGAGTCAAAAAACGATCGCCAACTATTCTTAATAGGTTGTGTAAAACTCCATCATTATACACAAAGGCATTGAGAAGCTCTCTACCCTCGAATTTCAATTTCCCTAGATCATCAAGATTTTTTTTGAGCGTAGCATCATTTAATTCCAGAGATTTTTCATAGGCCAACTCGTGATAAGAAAATTCTGTGATGCCATAGAAATACCAGAATTTTTCAAGTATCGGCAAAGTCGCTAGTAAGTCTTCCTTGCTCAGTTCAGCCCGATTATTACTGAAACGTGGAATGATTTTTTCTTTCGCTGCTCTTATATAATCTCGGAATTCAGTATTATATTTACTATAGAGGGCTTCGCTCGAAAAAATTTCAAGCCCCTTTTGAAGGCATTTCTTTTCTCCTTCGAGACTGATGAATGAACGCCAGTCGTTTTCCTTGCAAACAACCACCGGATCTCCAAGACCGAGTGACCCGCTCACGAAGAAATCGCTATGAAGGCAAGTTAACCTACCCTTCATCTTAAAAAGCCCCTTGTA
>JAUSGU010000043.1 GCA_030648825.1 bacterium | reverse complement strand
GGGATACGATCTATACAAGCAAAAACTGACTTCAAAAAAATTGGCAGAAGATTTTATAGATGATTGCCTAAAATGAAACGGAAATAAAATGAAAATACTGGTCATAGGAACAAAAGACAACAGGGGTGGTGCGGCAGGTATTTCGTGGGAACTGCGCAAGAGGTTAAAAGCGGACGGACACACCGTATCATCTTTTGTACGATATAAATATTCTAACGAACCAGACGTGTTCGTCATTCCCCGTAAACGTTATCAGGATTGGCTTGTAAAGCTCTTTGCCAATGACCTACGATTTGCGAATACAGAGTATATTTTTGATACAAAAGAATATAAAGAAGCCGATTTAATCCATTGTCATAATCTGCATAGCAATTTTTTCAATTTGCACGACTTGATAAGAATGTCTAATGAAAAGCCCGTCGTTTGGACTCTGCATGATCTCTGGGCCATCACCGGATTTTCCAGCGATAGCGTCACCTTGAAAAATCCAAACAAAAAAAGATTTTTACTGTATTTTTGGGATAACACTTCGCATTTATTGTCCATAAAAAAAAGAATATATGAGAAATCAAAGCTCTATATAGTAACGGTCTCTGAATGGCTCAAGAGAGAGGTAAAAAAAAGTGTTTTGGAAAAGCAAAATATAACGCGTATATACAATGGAGTTGATACTCTGATCTTTAAACCATACGATAAACAAAGTGTGAGAAAAGAACTCGGTTTGCCTCTGTATAAAAAAATTATAGGTTTCGGAAAAAAAGGTTGGAACGAATCAAAAGAAATTGTCGAGAAATATGAAAATAACAACGATATTGTTTTTCTTTCCATAGACACACCCTATATAAATAAAAAAATAATCGCTCTAGATCATATTGATGATAGAATTTTAATGTCAAAATATTTGTCTGCCTTGGATGTATTCTTTTATCCTACCCGAGGAGATACATTCGGTCTCATAGTCGCCGAAGCGATGGCATGTGGAACTCCAGTAATCACATATGACAGTGATGCTCTACCAGAGATTGTTTCTCATAAAGAAACCGGCTATGTAGTTTCGCCAATCAATACAGAAAATGCAAAAAAGGGATTGGACTTTATTTTAAATCTACCAAAAATTGAATACGACGATATATGTCATAAAGCGAGACAAAGAACTGAAGATTTATTTAGCTTGAATAAAATGTATTGCGAATATTTAGACCTCTATAAAAAAGTTATTTTCGAGCGAGGGTAACAAAAGAAAGGCTAAATAGATTCGGCATGGCGCGTGCCGAAAGTTTTGTTACAAACGAAATGAGAGGTATAGATTCAAAAATAGTATTTGACTCTAGTTTTATAAGAGAGAGTTCAGTGTGAGAAAAAAGTTTTTGAAGCACCGGCAAATTAAACCAAAACACGTGTCCTTTTTTTGGTTGATTATTTTCCGGCACGCGACCAATGAAAGTTTGGAGTCGTGCTGGGAGAGAACTGAAATTCGGCACGCCAACAATGATATTTTTCTTTGAAACTCGTGCCGCTTCTCGAAGAAGAAACTGGGGATCGTATAAATGCTCTAAAATATCCAACATAACTACCGTATCAAAGGAATTATCAGGAAACGGCAACTTATTTGACCCAAAATCAAAAACTTTCGTGTCCAAACCCTTGAAATTGGCCTTACTGACACCTTTTTCGGATAAATCAAGGCCTTTGCCCGTAATACCTCTTTTGCGTAGGAGATCAAGCAAAAGACCATCGCCGGAACCGAGGTCTAGAACTGTACCGGAATCAATCATAGCCAGCGTGGCTCTATGACGAAATTGAATTGCTTGATCTTCCCTCTGCCAGCGATTATTTTCAAATTGTTTTACGTCCATGCAAATAAATATACAGTCAAGATACTAAAGTCGCCAACTTATTGCCAAGTTCTCGGAGAGAATGCCTCCCAACAGCAATCCGTCGTAGCTCTGTACCCCACGTCATTTTTTCTATGAGAGGGAAAGCCAATAATTTCTCCAGTTGGAGAGCGATATTTTCTGCATCGTCCTCCTGCGCTATAAAAGATTGCGGAACGAGTTCTTCCAAATTTTTATTCGTAGCGAGAGTCAAAGTCTCGCAGGCCATTGCTTCAAATATAGTCTTATCATACATGCCGGATGACGATAGGTTTACAAAAATTTCATGACTGTTATAAGCTCGCACTGTTTCCGAGTTCGGAATGCCGTCATAAAAAACTACCGAGTCTGAAAGTCCTGCTTCTTTTACTTTTTTCTTTAGATCCCCATGATACTCTCTGTCTCTATCAAGCGAGTCGCCATATATATTCGCTTTAAAATTAATACCTCTAGCTCTCAAAAGTTTCAGAGCTTCAATGAATATATGGGGTTTTTTTACCGGTGCTATACGCGAGAGAAACAGAATTGAGTGTGGTATTTTTATAATTTCCTGTTTTCTGACAAAAAAATCGGTGTCCACTCCTACCGGCATGATAATTGTTTTTCTATATTTTGCGGTATATGAAAATTTTGATGTGCAAAAAACTCTCGTGCAAAAAGCGACCGCAATGTCGGTGAGGACACTGCCCGCATGATGATTTCGCCACATGTATATTTTCTTGCCCAAAATTTTCCAGAATATGCCACCGAGTAGAATGTATTCCTGATTCATGTGGATAAAAACAGAGTCGTACTTTTCAATAAAAATGTATTTATAAAAACGCACCATGTATCCGAGTCTGTTTTTGTCCTCTTCTTTTCCCAGAGAAAGAACTCTTACATTTCCGGGTAAATTATACGCACCTTTTTTTAAACATATAACAGTTATAAACTCAAAATGTTTTGCAAACTCGGCAATCCATTGGTGATATACGGAAAGTATCGGATCGTTCGTATCTAGAGCTTGGGTAAATAAAAGAAGTCTCATAATTATAAAGATTCTCTCTCTATATCCCGCTTATAGGCCTCTAAATAGGCTTGTTTTGACGGATATGAATAAATATAAGATTTGTTTAGGACTTGGCCCGACAGAGCTTTTGAGAGCAGGCGCGCGATATCGTTTACATCACCCGGTTTTGCGGTATCTGAAACGAGGAGAGGCGCTATTCCCGCATTCGTCGCAACCAGTGTGGCTCCGGCTGTATGCGCTTCGAGCATTGATAGGCCGTAACCCTCATAGAGAGATGTGGAAAGAAAGATATCGCAGGTTTTCATATATGAAATGAGAGTATCATAATCGGCCCAAGGCAAATGAATTATTGAGTCGGAAACAAAAATTTCTTTTTGAAGGTTTTTTTCTTCCGGACCGGAACCGACGATGACGAGACCTGTGTCAGGATAATTTCCGAGAATTGCCGAAAAAGCGGTGATAGCGGTTGATATATCTTTTTCCCTCGTCAATCGAGAAGCCATGAGAACGATTTTTTTGAATTGGGGATATTTCTTTTTCAAATCTGTATTTATCGGCAGATTTTTGATTGCCGATAAATCGGCGAATATCGGCAAAATCGCGGTTTTCGCCTGCAAATTTTGTGACAAAGAGTTTTTTATTCTCTCCGAAACAACGCGAATTGCCCGAGCGTGTGGCAAAGTTTTATTTGATACGGCAATTCTGATTCGATTTCGCAGACTGTTTTTGAAATAGGGGCTGTAAAAGTCGGTATGAATTTGAATGTGGAGAGGAATGCCGAATTTTTCCGAGAGTTTCTCGCCGACAAGTCCCGTTTCAAAGGGGTCTTGAGTCGTTATGACAGAGTCTGTCGGCAAAAATTTTGAGTTCGTAATTATGGAAACACCGATTTTGACGGCGTCTGTGACACACAAAAGTTTGGAGATTGAATTGGTCGGATAAGCAAAAACATTTTTTGTAATTTCAGCGCGCGCGTCATCACCGTTTCCTCTCGTCGTAAAAACAATAATATGCAGTTCCGAAAAAAGCGTGCCATATTCGGAGACGCGCGCACGAACCTGACTACCCTCTTCAAAAATTTTTGCGTCTGTTGATATCATAATCAAGGTTTTCATTTTTTGGTTTTTAGTTTTTTTGCAATTCTTTTGCGATGTTTGAAAGCATCATTTCGTCCGTAAATTTCTCTACATCTCTCTTTGCTATTTCAGCTAGACTTTCCGCTCGCTTGGGGTCCAACAAAAGCCCTACAGTAGCCTCTAAAAGGCTCTCTTTGGCCCCAGGTGATATCAAAATACCGTTCTCGTTATTTCGTATGATTTCCGAATTACCCCCTACAGCAGTGGTTATAACAGGTGTGCCTAGAGCCATAGTTTCAATAATTTGATGAGAAAATCCTTCGTATGAAGTATTCAAAACAAAGAGATCGGCGGCTTTCACATATTCAAATACTTTTTGTTGAATAAGTCGATCGGTGAAAATAACTCTGTCACCAAGACCAAAAGCTCTCGCCGTCTCTTCCAAATTATTTTTCTCCGGTCCGTCTCCCACGATCACGAGCTGCGCTAGAGGCACCAAAGCGATTATCGCAGGCATAATTTCTATCAGCTCCTTCATTCCCTTCCACGACACCAAACGGCCGACACTGACAATGATACTGCCGGACAGGTGAAGTTTTTTGCGCAGAACCGACGGTGTTTCTCTCAGGGATTCTATATGAAAGCCGTTATAGATCACTGACATTTTTGAAACGTCTATATCCCACGCGGAAACTATTCCGCGCAAGTATGTGCTCGGCACAATAATTTTTTTGGCTCCATCCGCCACATATTTTTCAATTTTTTGAAATAATTTCACTTGCCAAGGATATTTATCATATGTTTTGACAAAATCATCGAGATTGTCCGTGACACCAAATCTCTGGGTCCCCTGTTCCCAAGCGTAATCTCCGGCAATACGCAGAAAAAATTTTTTGCCACGAATTTGCGATGCAAATAAAGCAGGAAGTCCTACGGAAACAGGATCTAGAGCGTATATCAAATCAACATCCGAAGCCTTGCGAACAAGCTCCATAAAATAAAAAAAATGGCGAATAATTTTTGGTTTGCCCAAATAATCTCCGAAAGTGACAACTTCCACATCTATGCCTCGCTTTGGTAATTCGTCATATAACAGTTTGGCATATGTCGCCGGCCCGCCGATTTGCGGAGGATAAATACCTGTGGCAATGAGAATTTTCATGGAATCAGTATATCAAATACTTTTTCCTTCATGTTTTTGGCCACTAATTTCCAATCATATTCTCTCATAACCATATTAAAGGCATTATCTATAATTTCATCTCGCAAATTTTTGTCATGGAGATATATCTCGACTTTTCGTGCAATGTCTTCTGGTGAATTAGCTTCACAAAAAAGACCTGTTTCTTTGTCCCGCAGAAAATCAACAATACCACCCACAGGTGTAGCAATGACAGGGAGACGCGTGGCCATAGCTTCTATAAAAGAATTACCGAAACCTTCCGAAAGCGAAGGCCGGATGAAAATATCCGAGGCTTTGAGATATTTTGGCATTTCTCCGTGAGGTACGAATCCCAAAAATTTGACGCGATCCAAAACGCTCATATCGGTCGCCAATTTTTTCAATTTTTTTTCTTCATAACCAGTGCCAAGAACGAGAAAATAAGCCTCCGGAATATATTCCAAAGATTTTATGACATCATCCACTGCATTTTTTACGACCAAACGCGAAGTGGTAATCAAAACTGGCGCGTCATTCGGAATTTCTAAATCTTTCCTAATTTTTTCGAGCTCATGTTTTGGATATTCTCGGGCAAAGAGATCTGTATCAACACCATTCGGCACAACTGTTATTGGACATTTCGCTCTCATATCTCTGCCGAAATCAGCCAGATAATTTGAAATGGTTTGGATGTGATCTGCACGAGTAAAAATCATCTTGAACAAAGGAGAAAATATGCCAACACGTTTTTTTATATAATCTATCGGATCACCTTCCTGAAGTGTCAGAACAAAAGACACGTTTTTGTGAAAAAGTTTAAAGAAGAGAGCCCCGAATCCAGAATAGTTCGCCATCATGGCCCATATCGCATCATACTCTCGTTTGGCATAGAGTCGTGAAGCCTTGATACACGCCAAAAAAGGATAGAGATATTTGTTGATATGGAGATACCACGACAGAGAATCGGCAGAGTCTCTCTGCTTACCCACAAAGCCTATACGATATACATTCACATTGCCGATTTTTTCATATTTTAGAAGTTTGTTGTCGAGCCGTAGAGCGATGAGATCAAATTCAATATCACTCGGACTAATGCGATCCGTAACCTCTTTTATGGCAATCTCGGCTCCACCGATAAATCGCGGATAGTAGACAAAGGAAAATATGAGGATGTGTTTTGCCATATTATTGGGATTTGCTCAATACGGCCATTTTAAGCCTTTTTTTGATAGTCGGAAAGGGCTTGACAAATAAACCATATGAGTATATACTATACAACGGTATAGAACCTCGAAAGGATACAAGAATACCTTGTATCTAAATCACTTTACTGCCAGCGATGGCTTCGGTGGTGTCGGTTTACCACCGGTTGTTAGACAACGACACGGTTCGCAATCTTTCTGGCATTTTGCTGGAAACGAATCGTGTCTAGGAAATTCAACCTCCGCCGAAAGGTGGATTAAAGACCATAAAAAACCCAACGGATTGGGAAGTGTCAGTGACACTCGACCCCGATCCTTGGCTCGCGCCAGACGTACCGCCTCCGTTTATCATGGAGGCATATGTTTACGACGGTTTCTCCCATCTGAATGGAAAGCTAGATCCGGAGATTCTCCAGGATTTGGCCGACCAGATTGAAGGGTCGGAGAACTGTGCCCGTGCGTACGGGCTTGTCAAAGGGTTCAAGGACAAGGCCGGAAAACCAATGGAAGAAAGCGACATCCTTCGTTTGAAGGAATTGCTTGAGATCCAAGATCCGGTCTCGTTTGAGGTAGGAACCCTAGGTCAAATCTTCAGGACTCGCAGACGGGTAAAATCCGGCGCGAACTTGAGGAGTCGATGGACTTTCGCCCCACCAGCGGTAATCGTTACTGCTGTAAGGTTGGAAGCCGTTGATGGGACAAAAACCCTACTGCGTGGTGTTGTGTGCACGCCGCTTGTTGTAAGTTGCGACGCACCGAACACCAGTGATGAGATTGTCGTCACTGATTTGAAAGGGGATCTCTGGATTGCTCATCTGAGCGAGGAGTTTCCAATTCATGTCGAGCAGTTAGGAAAGTCTCTGACAGGGGTGTCCGCAGACGACCTGCTTCAAGTGCAAGCCGGACTAGTCAGTCTCGAGGGAGGAGACTTGGAGGAGGAATCCTCTGACGAACTCGATCCTTTCGAGGAGCTAGACCGGGCTATATTGCACGACGAGGCAAGTTGGCTGGCCTCTACAGCCTACGCCTACCTAGCGCGAACCGAAACTGCGACTACAAAATAGCACGCGGAGGTGGAGAAAACCACCTTGGCAACAGAATAAAAAACACCCGCATTGTATAAACACTCTGCGGGTTTTTTTATGCTAATTTTAGGCTAGTTATAACTATCCTATTAGTTCTGTTAATTTTGATATTTAATCTATTTTTTGATATATTAGGTCTATGAAACAGGCAAGAAAATTTACTGCGGTCTATAAAAAATCCGGCAAGTATTATTCAGGCTGGGTTGAAGAGATTTCAGGAGTTAATACTCAGGGTAAAACATTGGCTGAAACTAGAGAAAATTTAAAAGAAGCTCTTTTGCTTATACTTGAAACCAACCGACTTTTATCAAGAAAAACTGAAGGTAGATCCGTTATTACACGAGAGAACTTGGCCGTTTTTGCTTAATTTATATGAAACAGGTTGATCTCATAAAACATATTCGTAAATATGGATGTATTTTCGTGAGAGAGGGCGGTTCACATAGTGTTTGGTACAATTCCCTCACAGGTAGAACTTCCACTGTTCCGAGACATATTGAGATTAATACTTATACGGGAAGAAAGATTTGTGAAGATTTAGGTATACCGATAATTAAAAAGCGTTAAAAAGTTCCTACACATCCAGCATCTTTTTCAGGACGTCTTCGGGCACTTCTTTCAAGCCACTTGGAGGATTATTTCGCGGTGGTTGGTGGAGCGTAGGTGTTTCTCTTTTCTGATCTGGTTTTTTTATGAGAGCTTCGAGAGCTTGTTTCAAGTCATTTTTTGATTCCTGGGTAATGGCTTTTTTTTCCGGAGGACCTGATCTGTGTGACGGATTATTTTCTTTGAGATTAGCTATGTTGAGAAAACCACCTGTCTCGTCTGGTGGAGGCGCTGGGCGAGGAGAAGTCTGGCTGGTGGGAGCTGGCAAAGAAGATGTCTCTCGACGGTTTTCAGTCGGAGCTTGGAAACGGGGACGTGTATCTGGATATCTATTCTGCTCATAAGTATTTTGTCTCTGTGGTGAACGTCTATCATCTCTCCTATCGTCACGTCTATCGTCTCTCCTATCGTCACGTCTGTCTTGCATTTGAGGCGCGTGAGATATCTGAACTGGATGTGAAACAAAAATTCTCGGTGTTGGCACCGGTGACATTGATGGCACATAGACGGGTTTATCTTCGCCTATGGTCTGCAATTTCACCTGTTCTTCCACGATGGAGCGCAACTGGCCATACGTGGCGCGAGAATGTTGTACGACTTGTTCATAAAAAGAAATCGGTGGTTCGGGTATAGGTGGCAAAGTGACAGCGGAGAAAGGTTGGGAACCTATACCGTCTATCATCAAACGCAAATAAATCTGGGCAAAGCCGAGATTGACGATGTCTTCGGCTGTGAATTTCGGCGCGAATTCTTTTTCCAAAATTTCGGCGTCAAAAGAACCGATGCGGAAAGCAATCATGGTGCCGACGTTGCCAAAAACGGCAGCGCGCACTTCTTCGGACATCTGCTCTATGTATTGATGAGCAATAGTGAGATTCAGTTTATATTTGCGAGCTTCCGACAAAATATCGGCAAACGATTCATTGGCAAAAGATTGAAATTCGTCAACATAGAGATAGAAATTTGGCAAAGTGCGTAGAATTTTTTCCGGCGTGTCGGCGCGCGACATGGCGGCTAGATAGATTTTTGTTATAAACATGGCGCCGAGCAAATTGGCATTGGATTCCCCCACTCTGCCTTTGGACAAGTTTATGATGATGATTTTCCTCTCATCCATCATTTTGCGAATATCAAAACTGGATTTCGGTTGGCCGATGATATTTCTAATTAGAGGATTATTCGTAAACTGACCAATTTTATTTTGAATGGCCGGCGTGGCTTCGGCGGCGAATTTATCCGTATATTTGGCGAATTCATCTACCCAAAAAGATTTGACCGAGGGATCGCTGATATTAGCTACTACTTTTTTCCTATACTCTTTGTCGGAAAGCATTTTGTTGACGCCTAGGAGAGTGGCACCCGGATATTCAAGTAGAGCGAGCAGGGTGTTCGTGAGAATATATTCCATACGAGCCGACCAAGCGTCCAGCCAGATTTTCTTGAAGGTGGACATGAGACCGGAGACCACCAAGTGCCGTTTGTCATAACCGACGTCTTCCATGACATTAAAAGAGACTGGAAATTCAACGTCAAAAGGGGCGAAATAGACAACGTCTTTTATTCTGTTTTCGGGAACATAATTCAGAAGCAAGTCGGCGGTTTTTCCGTGGGGATCTATAAAAGCCAGTCCTTCGCCGTTTTGAATATCTTGCACAGCCATGTTTTCCAACAAAGTGGATTTGCCCATACCTGTCTTGCCTATGACATAAACATGGCGCGTGCGGTCTTTGGCTTTTATGCCAAATTTGATTTTTTTATTGCGCGCATCGGTCTCGGCGAAATATGTAACTTTGTCGTCGCTGGTCATTTGTATTATTGTGCCACTTTTTGAAGTATAAAGAAAGGCAAAAAAAAAGCCCACCAAATTTTCGGAGGGCTGACCAAACCGACAAACCACACGAGAGGTTAGTCTCGCAAATTTCGAGGTCTCAAACCGACAAGACCGGTTGAGCAGAAAAACACATTGCCTTTCAGTCTGAACGGAGGCTCGACGTCGCCGGAAAACACTCCCCGGGTTTCATTTGAATTGCCCATGGGAGAAGACGACGGAAATTTAATCATCTTCGTACCCGAATTACTATCATCACCTGAGCCTTCTTGCGAATTCATGATTTTTTTGGACGAACTAACGATCAGTCATTTTCTCTCGAGAAACTGGAGTGTTCCAGAGAGACGACCCTGAGACTGAAATCAGAACCGTAACCAGACAAACGTAAAGACTACTCCTGAAAATATTTTTGTCCAGAACGAGCCTGTGTATAAAAAAACCGGCCGTGGGAAAAGGCCGATTTTGAAAAGCGGGAAAGATCATTATCAATCAAGTGGGATTAATCGAAAGAAATGTTCGGCGAACCAAACATTACGCAATGCTTGCAAGTCATGCTGGTTTTGTACATCTGACAGATAAACTTTTTCTTGCCACATGCCACACAAATGGTGCGATATTGCGCAAATGAAACCCCTCTCCAGATCGTCGCAAAAAATCCAAAAACCGAGTCGAGAAATTTTTTCATGGTCATGATTTGGTGAAGAACTAACCGTTACATCAAGCATAGTATCACGTATATTGTGAAATTACAATAATTATTGTGCAATTTCTAGCGCTGCTTTGGTATATCTATTTCCCGCGTTCCAGAGCATCCATGAATTGAGCCCCGAATCGTATGTCGCCTGTATCTGGGCGCGGACCATTTCGGCCGTATAAGGCACAGGATAATTGTTGTCTTGGAGCCATGGGCGCATTTTATTTTTATCAAAAGAGGGTTTGGCGTATACGGCGGGGGTGGTGGTGCCTATGCGGGCATTTGGCAGAATAACTGCAGTCGTCGTGGCAATAGTTCTGGCGACCGCGCTATCCATGGAAATTTTCACAACTTCATAGACATGTTCGTTTGGATTGCCGAGATTCATAAAGCTAGGCGGATAATGCGAAGGGTAGACCATGGGGGAAATGTAATCAAAATACGGCAGAGCGTTTTCCAAAATTTGACCGATGTTCAAATCGTCCGTGTTTGTGGTCGTCATACCGAATAGATCGGCAGAGATAACAATGCCTGCCGGCGACAGTGAATCGCGCAAATATTCATAAAAAGAACGCATAATATCACTTTTCTTTGTACCGCTCTGCGGATACCAAATATCCCGCATATTACCGTCAGCTGGAAAACGAATATAGTCAAAATTTATTTCGTCAAAACCTATATTGTGAGCCGAACGAGCCAGAGCCACGGTGTAATCCCAATGTGATTTGACGGAAGGGTCTATCCAAGAAATACCTTTGAAATCCGTCCATGGCGTAGAAGTGGCACTAGCTTTCTTTACAGCCAATTCCGGATAGAGTTTCACCATCAATTGATCTTGAAAAACCGCCAGTCGTCCCACCACATATATGTTGTGAGAATGGAGATCGTCAACAAAATCCTGCATATCCCTCACAAAACATCCTCCCACCGCCATTTTCAAATTCTCGTTAGTTGGCATAAAAGAAATATGCCCGTCGTACGATTTGATATCTATGACTACGGTATTGAGCTCGGTTTCGTCTATGAGTCGGACCAGATTGTTTCGAAGCGATGGTGTAGCGGCAACACATGAGGTCATGTATATGCCTCTCACGAAATTCGGTGTGGAAATATGTGTCGCTTCTCGCAAGTGGATAAATTGAGTGGTGGTCGCCACCGAGGCGGGCATCGTTCTGTATTCAAACTTGCCGAATTTCGGAATGATGACATAGAGAGCGATCAAAGTAAAAATAAAAATAATAGAGAGGAGAACCCCCAGTCTGTAGATTCGCACTGATTTCTTTTTATTTTTCGGCAATTTCGGCACGAATGGATTTTTTATCTCCTGCCCGCTAAATAAGCCAGCGTGATGATAGCCACTCCGGAAACAATAAACAAGATGTTTCGTATGCTTTCCGGAAAACCGAGAAACTGAATGACGACCACCAAAAATCCCAGAGTGATGATGCTGTTTCTGTACTTCATGCTCCCAGTATATTATTTATTGACGATAACGACAAACTCCCCGCGCAGAGTTTCTGGATTGTCACGAAAAGTCTTCAATACTTCTTCTGCCGTGCCCGAAACGTATGACTCGTATATTTTGGTGAGCTCACGCAATATGGTCACGGTTTTTTTGCAATCTCCCAGAGATTCCAGAGTTTTTTCTATGCGGTGAGGAGACTCATAGAATACGTAAGGCCTTTCACCAATCTTGATCTCTTCAAAGAGAGTTTTTCTGCCTTTTTTGTGTGGCAAAAAACCGAGAAAAACAAATTCGTGGAGAGGTTTGCCTGCGATAGATATGGCCGTGGTCAAGGCTGAAGGTCCGGGAATGGCCACGACGGAAACTTTCGGCAATCGTCTACGAACCTCGGCGACCAAGAGCATTCCCGGATCGGAAATTCCCGGCGTGCCCGCGTCCGATACCAGAGCCAGATTTTTGCTGGTTTCGAGCAATTCAATAATATGATCCATTTTTGAAAGTGGACTCTGAGCGTGAAAACTCTCTGTTGCTGTCTTTATTTTATATTTCTCCAAGAGCACCCGTGTCGTCCGAGTATCCTCACAAAAGATAACATCAACCTCGGAGAGTACGC
>JAUSGU010000052.1 GCA_030648825.1 bacterium | reverse complement strand
TTTCTGCTACAGGTCGTGTAGGTCCTCTCACGAAAGCTTCACTTAACGCTTCTGCAAATGTCACAACCATTACAAATACAACTACGCAGGCAAATGTAACTGGTGGTACATCGGTAAAATATACTCGCGCTCTGAAAGTAGGTTCTACAGGTGATGATGTCAAACAACTCCAGCAATTTCTCAATACCAATGGATTTACAGTTGCGCCGAGCGGTGCCGGTTCTCCGGGAAATGAAACCACTTATATGGGTAAATTGACCGTGGAAGCCATAAAGAAATTCCAGGTAAAATACGATATCGCATCTAGTGGTACTCCTGAAACTACCGGTTATGGAGCTCTAGGTCCAAAAACTCGTGCGAAACTAAACGAGCTCATAGGGCAGTAGAGGCAGTAGTAGTGGGGTAAGATAGCCAAAGAAAAACAGCAGGTATGAGTTTGAGTCATGAGGGGAAGGGAGCGCCCTTAGGCGTGGGTCCCGCCCCGAATGACGAAGACTCATACCTACTGTTTTTTTCTTGCGTCTTTTGCGTCTTGCAAAAAATTGATAAATCAGATAGTCTCTATGATGAAAGGCCGGAGAAAGCGTGGCGGCTCTGATAAGAGCCATAATCCTCACCAAGTTAGGAAAGCCCGCCCAGGTCGAATTGTCCAGAGTTTTAATTACTCTGGACAACTCTACTCCACGCCGAAAGGCGCCTTTTATTTATCAGGAATCAAGAAAGCAAAAAATAAATGCCAATTTCCAAAAACAAAAAGAAAGAACTCGTTTCTGAACTGGAAGCGGTTTTTAAAAATTCCAAAGGCGCGGTATTCGTGGGTTTCAAAGGTCTCAAAGTAAATGATGCCAATAAAATGCGAAAAGGTTTTAGATCGCAAGGTGTCAATTATATTGTAGCCAAGAAAACTCTCATGAACCGCGCATTGGATGTGGCAAAAATTGAAGGGAAGAAACCAGAAATCACGGCAGAAGTTGCCGTCGCTTACAGTGCTGACAATCTCACATCGGCTCGCGAAGTAGGAAGTTTTTTGAAGATCAACAAAAATATGCTTTCCATTCTCGGAGGAATTTTTGAAGGAAAATTTATCACTCGAGAAGAAGTTGCGACCTATGCTTCTATTCCAGACCAGAAAACTCTCTATGCTCAAATAGTCAATATCATAAATTCTCCTATACAGAGATTTGTCATGGCCATGAGCGAGATAGCCAAGAAAAAAGAACAAACGGCGGCGTAAATAAAAACTTAATATTAATTTAAACAACATATGGAAACTCCAGCAAAATTCAAGACACTCGTAGAACACATAGATAAACTGACAGTTCTAGAACTTCACGAACTCGTAAAGCATCTCGAGGAAAAATTCGGTGTATCGGCGACGGCAGTGGCAGCTCCGGCGACAGCAGCAGGACCGGCAGCAGAAGAAAAGTCTACTTTTACGGTTGAATTAAAAGACGCTGGCGCTTCAAAAATCAGTGTTATCAAAGTTGTCAAAGAAGCCCTCGGTCTCGGTTTGAAGGAAGCAAAAGATCTCGTTGACGCGGCTCCGAAAGTGCTCAAAGAAGGTGTAAAGAAAGAAGACGCGGAAAAATTGAAGAAAGACATAGAAACGGCGGGCGGAAAAGTGGAATTGAAATAAAAAACGAGAGAGCCCAAAACGGGCTCTTTTGATTTATCACAGTTTTGATATACTGCCTCTATACTAATATTACGGATTTTCATGGACACTCTCTCATTGCTTTTTGGATCGGTTTTACGGGTCAAAATAATGCGGCTCTTTCTCTTTAATCCTGGCAAGCCTTTTGATATTGAATACATTCAAGGTAAAACTGATGCCACGGAGCGTGAAATTAAAAAAGAAATCAGCTTCTTCAGAAAAATCGGTTTGGCCAAGACAAAAAAGTTTTTAAAGATGACGAGAATCAAAAAAGGCAAAAAAATAATTGAAAAAAAGAAAAAAGTGCCAGCCTGGACTCTGGATCCATCTTTCAAATACATAGGAGCCTTGACTGATTTCTTGGTCCGTACTCATTCTCTGGAAAACAAAGCTATAGTACGCAGACTGGAAAAAGCGGGACGTATAAAAGCAGTTGTTGTTTCTGGTATATTCATGGGAGATGCCGAATCCAGATTGGATATGTTTATCGTAGGCGACAATGTCAGATCGGGATCAATTGATCGGATAATCCGCGGTTTGGAATCGGATATGGGCAAGGATATACGTTACGCCGTACTCTCCGGTCCCGATTTTGCCTATAGGGTTAATATGAACGATAAATTGGTGAGGGATGTTTTGGATTATCCCCACACAGTTCTCTTGGACAAGCTCGGAATAGCCCGATAGAGGTTTTTTCATGAATATTCATGAATATGTGAATATTTAGGGATATTTTTGTCATTTTCTTATCCCCACCTGCCTCACAAGACATTTTTTTTGTTGTATAATTGAGTTTGTACAAAAGGTCGTTGCGGCTCTCGTCGCACTTGGTACACAACATTCAGTTTATAAAGTTTTATATTAATTTTTCATCATTATGAGTTTTTTGGCTTTTTTGCAGGGGTTGGTTGACACGATTGTCGTGTCTCTCCGAGGAGTCGGGCAGGGTATAACAAATTTTCTCCCGGAATTGTTGGGAGCGGTTGTCATAGTAATTGTCGGTTGGATTGTCGGTGCTCTGGTCGGCAGACTGGTTGCTCACATTATCAAGGTGATCAAATTGGATTCTCTACTTGAAAATGCTGGCTTTGGCAATGTCGTAAAACGCGCCGGTTTCAATCTGAATTCCGGTAGATTCGTGGGTGGTCTCGTCGAATGGTTCATCATCGTAGCGTTTCTCGTGGCCGCATTTGATGTACTCGGTTTGACACAGGTTAATGTCTTTCTCCAAAGTGTGGTCCTGCTCTATTTGCCTCAGGTCATTGTGGCCGTGCTCATTCTCCTCGTATCTGTCGTCATTGCGGACGCATTGAGCAAAGTTGTCGTTGGTTCTGCTCGAGCTGCTGGCGTTCATTCGGCAAACTTCCTCGGCACAGTCACCAGATGGTCTATTTGGATTTTTGCTCTACTCGCGGCTTTGGTCCAACTCGGCATAGCTGTCGGATTCATTCAAACTCTGTTTACAGGCGTTATTGTTGCTCTCTCACTCGCCTTTGGTCTGTCGTTCGGTCTCGGTGGTCAGGAAGCGGCGGCTCGTTATGTGGAGAGAATTCGTGGAGAAATTGCTAGTCATCATCATAACGGATAGTTTTTTGGGTTTAAATTCTGGTCTACAACAGAAAAAATAGCAGGTACAAAGTCCTCGTCGCTCGGGAGGGGACCCTTGCCTAAGGGCAACCCCTCTCCCTCACGACTCGAACCTTGTACCTGCTATTTTTTGTACGGGTATAATGAGTATCATGTCGGTAAAACATAAAAAACTGGTATATAAAATTGTCACGACGGTAGTTCTGGCTTTTGTTTTCGGCAATCTTTTTACCAGTGTTAAAAATATAAAAAAAGATATGGATTTGTTGTCTCAAAAATTAGATGACACGAACACCGCTTTGCTACAAGCCGTGGACAAACTCATTTCAGACGATGAACGTCTGACCATTTTGGAAAAACAGAGTTTAAATCTAGCTTCCGAACAATTGAAAATTCAATCAGAATCCGCCGCCAAAATTACCGCTTTATCCAAAGCCGTATCAAATACCCAATCAGGTCTGGATTTATCGACTATCATCAAATTGTGGCGACCATATATCGCCCGTATCTCATGTACTATAGATACCCCAGAAGCTACCGCAGAAACTTCCGGCTCCGCATTGTTGTCCAAAACTTCCAAATATCCTTTTGCCCATCTCATCACAAATAAACACGTCGTTTTGTATGACGGTTATCCTCCCGAAAATTGCAGGATAACTTTTCCTGATATTTCCGGAACCATAAATGTCGCCGGAAGTTCTGTTTTATATCCGAACAAAAGCGATATAGGTATCGTTGATATATCAAAAAAACTTGATGTTATTGATTTGCGCGCGCAAAGCGCGGCGACGAGGACGATATGCTCCTTAGTTTCCGTGGGAGAAGAAGTTGTCATTCTGGGTTATCCCAGCATCGGATCAAAGAGCGATATAACCGCCACCGATGGAATTATTTCAGGTTTTGACGGCGATTATTACATCACATCCGCTAAAATTGAGCAGGGTAATTCCGGTGGGGCGGCTATCCTCATCCGTGGCGCGGATACATGTTATTTGGGTATCCCGACATTTGTGAATGTCGGAAAAATAGAAGCTTTGGCCAGAATTCTCTCGGCAAAAGTGTTACAATAGATTTGTAGTAAAAAATAGTCATTGTAATTAAAAAATAAAACAAAGAAATGAAAATAAATAAAAATTTGGCAGTTTTAATTGTTCGTCTCATCATCGGCGGTATTTTCATAACAACGGGCTGGATGAAAGTTTCCGATATGGTGGCGACTGTCGGTTTCTTTGATAGTCTAGGCATAGCTTCTTTTTTGGCATATGTCGTTTCGTATGCTGAACTAATCGGTGGCATCCTCATCGTTCTCGGTTTGTGGACGGAAATTGCAACCGGAGTTCTGGCAATCATAATGCTCGTTGCGATTTACTATGTACGTTCCATGGGCTTCCAAGGATTCATGGGTCCTCTCGCAGTTCTCGCGGGACTCGTCGGTCTCATTGCAAGCGGAGCGGGGCGGTACGCGGTGGGTAAAAAAGCGTAAAAAGCTGGCGAAAAGAGAGTTCTCGCGGAGCACGGAGATTT
>JAUSGU010000037.1 GCA_030648825.1 bacterium | reverse complement strand
TTTCTTTTTGTTACGTCATCAGTATTGTGTAAATAATTAATAATTATATAATCTATGAAACAACTTGATCCTAAAGCGGTTTGGCTGTTATTTTTCGGTACAGTTTTGCGTTGGTTTATCATCGTTATTTTTTTGAGCATCTGGGGAGGAACTTTTTTTATTGGTGATAGTAAAATTTTTGGTAGTGAAGGCGAGTTTTCTTACGGCTCCCTTAATTGGTTAGTGATCATAATTCCAGCTTTCTTAATTTTGTGCTTTATCTGGGCAAAACTTACTTATCATTTTTATCGCTATGAACTCATTAATAGCGGTTTTCGCAAAGAACAGGGTGTTATTTACAAAAAATATGTAACTATTCCTTATGACCGTATTCAGAATGTGGATATTTATCGTGGCATTTTGGCTCGCATTCTCGGTCTTTCCGATTTGAACATCCAAACAGCTGGAGCTAGTGCTGTAGTTGGTCGTAATGGTGCTATCGGTATCGGTGCAGAAGGGCGTCTCGTTGGCGTGTCACGAGAGGTTGCCGAGCAACTTCGTGATGAACTGATAGAGCGGGCTCATAAATCTAAGAATCAAGGGCTTTAAAGAGGACACCCGCTGATTTTGGCTAGTCCGTCTAGGCCTTGCTCGCCTTCGTATTTTGTTCCACTACCGTCAATCCATGTGGGGTAGCCGTTTATACCTGCGTCCAAACAGAGCTTTTCATTTTCCGGACACTCTATATATGGAACATATTTAAACGCTTCGCCAAACAGAGCTTTTTCCCTCTGGCAGTGACTGCACCACTGCGCCCCATACATAGTTATGTTTTTGCTTGCGAGGCATTGGGCAAATGTCGCGAGGTTTTTTGACGTACTGTTTTCTACATCTTCTGTCGTTGATTTTTTAGCAAATATGAAAATAGTGACGAATATGCCGATTATAATTATGACGGAAGCAGTGATAGAAGTTTTTTTCATCAGGTTTTTTTTGTTATTTTTTATTTTTCCATTCTTTTATTCTTTGCAACAATCAACGAGATTTTTCATGATATCGTCCAAGGACATCGGTTTTTCTTTCTTTATCATATCCGACACATCGGGCGTTTTTATGATTTTGAGTCGCAGGGCAAAAAATATATTGTATATTTTGTAGGCAAATCCAAAGGTTTCCTGCGCCAAATCACGCTTGTCGTCCGATTGTAATTTTGTGCCGACTTCCATCAATCGCATGACGGTCGCCAAGAGATGTTTTGATATGCACCAACTCTCACCCTCGGTTTTTTGAATCATTCTAGCGAGCAAGACTTTCCTGATTTCTCGCGTCTCGTTCAATAGATTATAGTATTCCGATTTTTCGGTTTTTGCTCCCGTAAAGAAAAAATGTTCTTCCAGAGAAAGTAGATTCATGACAGCGATGGACAGATCTTCTTCTGTTGACAGGTCCACGCCAGACAGTTTTGCCTGTGCCACCCTCTCTCTCAATTCTTCAAAATCCATCGGTTTTTCGTTTCTCATATTTTTTTAAAAATTTTAAGTGAAAAATATTAATGCGCCGATTACCAGCAGAACAAAATTCAAAATAATGCGGGCGGATTTGGTTTCCAATTTTCGCAAGCGATCTATTTTTTCCAAAACCGTTTTTGATGCAGTCAGAGCTAGCATAATTATGAGTGGCAAAACAAATATAATGTTATATATGACGAGGTAGCCAAATCCAGACCAAAAAGTTTTTTGATCATGGATGAGAGATAACACAAAGAGATATGGTCCACCCGTGCACGGGAATTCAAACATGCCGACCACTATTCCCAAAATCAAAGCCGCTGGTATGGACGCTCTGTGAATGATTTTACCTATTATTTGATGACTTGCTTCCGGAATTTTCAGTTTTAGGGGAAAAGCAGGAAAAAATTCATTTAGAATAGCGATTAAACTGTAGACGATGAGTATGACCGCTCCCACTTTTCCCATAAAGTTTGGAACAGCGAATATAGAGAGAACTCCGAGAATACCTACACCAATTGCCGTATAAACCAAAGCTATGCCGAGGATATACGCGCCTCCGGCCGTGAGAATAAATGTTCTGTTTTTACCGAGAGAAAACAAAAAGAGAACAGAGAGAAAAAGAATGGAAAAAGCGCATGGATTTATACTGTCCGCCACCGCCGCTCCGGCTATAATGGGCAAAAACCATTCGTTTCCGCCATTTGCTATGTAGTTTAGAATCATTGAAACTATGATACCAGAGTTTTTGTCGGCGCAAAACGATAATATAGAACTTTCATCATTTCATATGTGCCAAAGAGAGCGAAAGAATACCAAACATCACCTACAATGGCATTGCGGAAAAACGGAATGCCGGCAATGTAGGAAGCATAGAGACCCGAGATTGTCGGCTCATACATGGAAGTGAAATACCATACTGCTCCGTTTGTGATGAGAAAGAAAATTGTTGAACCACTGATGGAAGCCAGAGCGATGGTTGTCGGGTTTTTCTTTTTTTGGAGAAAAATACCGACTAATCCGGAGAGTCCCATAGCCAGATAAACCGTCAGATTCATCTGCCATGAATAAAATCCCAAAAAAATATCGCTTATGATCATGGCAGAGACAGGTACGGCGAAAGCAAATCTCTGACCCAGATAAGCGCCGGAGAAAATACCTATGGCAACAATCGGCGCAAAATTCCAAGCGTGAGGCAGGAGTCTACCCGCTATTCCGATAGTAACTAAAGCGATAGCAAAGAATATTTTTGTTTTTGTTGTCATATTTTTTATAGGTTTTTATTCGTTTCTTTTAAATTTCTATTTCTTTTAAATTTCTAGAAATCTAAATTTCAAGAAATCAGAGATTTTGGAGAAAACTTTTTTTATCCATGTCTCTCTCGGTTTCAAAGCGACAGCTACTCCTGCCAGCTGATTCTCACCGAGATTTTTATCGTTATAAACCATCAATGATTCATTTGTTGCTTTACTCCTAGATTCTTCTCTTGCTTGGAATTTTTGATTTTGGAGAGCGATGTTATATTTTTCTATGAAATTATCCATGGATATGTCCATTTCTATGATTATTTCTTCCGCTTTTTTTGTCTCATTTGTTACCGGAAGTTTTGTTATTTCCTCTAGTGTTTTATTTTCTGCGACCGTCTCGATCCTCTCGCTTTGAGATGGTGTCATAACGGTTTCAATCTTTTGAATTTGACTCCTGGCTCGATAATTGGCTTCTGGGTTGGATCCTTCCGGTGGTATTGGTTCTAAAACTGATAGGCTTTCCGCCGGGAAATAATAATCCATAGCCAATCCTATACTATAAGAGCCTGATATTCCCAAAACGAGGTCCGCAAAACCATTTTCATCGCTTGTGACAGAAGAAATAACCAAAGGTGAATATGGATCATCAGGGTTCGTCTGGGTCGCTCCTATGGTGGCTCCCGAGAGAACGGTCCAAGCATTGTTCACATAATCATAATTTTCCGCTTTTACTTTTAGGGATGTTGCTGTTTGCACGCTAGGAGATGAAAGCAGAACTCTCCGCGGATTGCCGAAATAAAAATATAAATCATCGCCGGCGGAGAGAATGTATTTATCCGTTCCTATCGGCGGATAGGTTCCATTGACGACATACTGCCAATTGGCGCAAGCATGTTTCGTCGGAGAGACGATGTCAACATGAGGTTCTACTACCGCTAGTGATACTGGCTCCCCACCTACCTGGCGAGCATGGCTGACGGCAGTGACAACCTTTTCTTTGAGCTGAGAGAGGTCGTTGAAGCAGGCGAAGCCCCAACCACCTCCGGCCAGTGCTCGGACGTTTCCGCCAATCCCTGAGGTTCGGCCCACGTCTTCAAGCTCCCGGCCTCTGTACCTAAGATGCGTGCCCTGGGTTTGCTCCAGGCGTATCTCCACATACCTAGCGCCGTGGTCTTTGAGTGCTTCTGTGACGCGGTCACGCATGGCGAAAAGTCCGATCCAGGGGGGTGACTGG
>JAUSGU010000035.1 GCA_030648825.1 bacterium | reverse complement strand
CGTAACAAAGGCATGCTCACCATGAAAGAAGACGCCATGCTAAAAGCCTTCAAACGCGAAATTCCGTGGAGCGAAGTGAACAAGCTGTAAAAATTTGTTACAATATCATAATAAAAATCATAATGGAAAAGAAAAATATAAAAGTATTGATAGTGGACGATGACAAATTTTTGCTTGGTATGTATTCACTCAAGTTTGCCAATAACGGCTATGATGTTGATACTACTATCGGCTCGGAAGTAGCTCTGGAAAAACTGCGCGCCGGAGCCTCGCCAGACATCATTTTGCTTGACATCATCATGCCACGCATGACCGGACTAGAACTGCTCAAAATCATGCGGACCGAAAAATTGGCTTCGGACGCGGTAGTGGTCATGCTCACCAATCAGAGCCAGTCGTCGGATATAGAGGAAGCCAAACGTCTCAATGTTGAGGGCTATATCGTCAAGGCGGCGACTATTCCCAGCGAAGTTTTGAGAGAGGTCGAAAAAATTTATAACGCAAAGAAAACCGCCAATGGCCCTAGACTATAAAAAAGAATTTGAGGATTTGATAGACATCGTGGCAAAAGAGTCCGCTTCCGATCTCCATCTCTGCGAAGGCCGATATCCTACCATCCGCGTGGCCAGTTTTTTGGTGCCTCTCATGAATCGCAAAATTCTCACCAAAGAAGACACCCTGGGATTTATGTCTACTGTTTTGTCGCCGGAGGACAGAGAACTTTTTCTGAAAAACAAAGAGATAGATTTTTCATACAATTACAGAGACAAAGCTCGTTTCAGAGGCAACGGTTATTTCCAGCAGGGGACAGTATCTTTTGCTTTCCGTCTCATTCCAAAGAAAATTCGCGATTTCGACGAACTCAATCTGCCCCCCGCCTTGCAAACATTCTGTGAAAAACAGCAAGGATTTTTCCTTGTAGTCGGTCCGGTAGGTCACGGCAAGACGACCACTCTGGCCGCTATGGTTGAGCGCATCAACGAAAATCGCGCGGAACACATCATCACTATAGAAGATCCGATTGAATACATATACGAGCAGAAGAAATCCGTCATAGATCAGAGGGAAGTGCGCATAGACACTCTGGATTTTAGTACCGCTCTGCGGAGCGTTTTCAGGCAGGACGTGGATGTCATTCTCATAGGCGAAATGAGGAGCATTGATACCATAGCCACTGCAGTAACAGCCGCCGAGACCGGCCATCTGGTGCTCTCCACTCTCCATACAAACAACGCCGCTCAGACCATCAACCGCATCATTGACTCTTTTCCGGCTGGTCAGCAGGATCAGATTCGCATCCAGCTCGCCAGCACTCTCACCGGTATTTTCTCCCAACGCCTCATTCCCCGCATTTCCGGAGGATTGATTCCCGCCTACGAACTGCTCATTTCAAACGCGGCTGTGGCCAATCTCATCCGCGAAAAGAGAGTGCATGAGATAAACACAGTCATAGAAACTGGTCTCGATCAAGGTATGATAGATATGAACCGCTCTCTGGCCGAGCTCGTGAGGAGAGGCGAAATAACGGCCGAAAATGCTTATCTCTATTCGCCAAATCCAAAAATTCTGGAAAGGCTCATATAAAATATAAAAAGAAACACTATGCTCTTCAATTATAAAGCTATAGACCAAAAGGGAAGCGAGAACAGAGGCTCCATTGACGCCATAACTTTGGAGGTGGCCATTTCTTCTCTCCAGAGGCGTGGATTGGTTATAGAATCCATAAATCCTGCCGACAAAAAATCTTTTTTCCAGAAGGATTTTTCCATGTTTTCTCGCGTTTCAAACAAAGACGTCGTCGTCTTGTCCCGTCAGCTCGCCACTCTGTTTGCCGCTCAAGTGTCCGCTCTGCGGGTTTTTCGTCTACTGGCTAGCGAAACAGAAAACCTCATGCTGGCAAAGACTCTCACGGCCGTGGCGGACGACTTGCAGGCGGGTAGCGCCATATCAAAAGCTCTGGCAAAGCACCCGAAAGTGTTTTCCGAGTTTTATGTGAATATGGTGCGCTCTGGCGAAGAGTCCGGCAAGCTGGATCAGGTATTTATCTTTTTGGCCGACCATTTGGACAGGTCTTATGAAGTCAACTCCAAAGCGCGGAACGCTCTCATATATCCCGCCTTTGTTGTATTCACTTTCGTGGTTGTCATGATCCTCATGCTCACGGTCGTCATCCCAAAAATTTCCACCATTCTCACCGATTCCGGCCAAGAAGTTCCCATATACACCAAAATCGTCATTGGCCTCTCTCATTTTTTCGTGACATACGGCGTATTTATTCTGGCGGCAGTGGTCATCGGCGGTTTCTTTCTCTACCGATTTTTGAAAACTCCCGCGGGCAGGCTCTCTCTGGACGATATCAAAATCAAAATTCCTTTCGTAAAGAATCTCTATCAGAAACTCTATCTATCGCGCATATCGGACAATATGAACACCATGCTCGTCTCGGGTATTCCTATGGTCCGGGCATTGGAGATCACTTCGGAAGTCGTCAGTAATGAAATTTACAAGAGAGCTCTCATTGATGCTATGGAAGCGGTCAAAGGCGGTCGTTCCGTCTCCGACGCTCTGGCTGAAAAGAGAATTATTCCGGGCATCATGATTCAGATGATAAAAGTGGGCGAGGAATCGGGCGAACTCGGCAGTATTTTGAAAACCCTCTCCGATTTTTACGACAGGGAAGTAGTCAATGCCGTGGATACTCTGGTGGATTTGATAGAGCCGATTATGATCGTTCTGCTCGGCCTCGGCGTCGGTTTTCTCCTGGCTTCCGTGCTCATTCCCATATACAACATCTCCGCGAATATTTCGTAATTCTATGTCACTGTAGAGAGACGGAAGAAAGTATACTCGCGGAGCACGGACATTTTCTTGCTAGAAAATGTCCTCGGCTTCGGCCTCGTCAGGCCTCAGGCGTCTCCACTCGTATACTTTCTTCCGTCTGTAAACTGTAACGTAGTAGAACTTTTTGTTATACTTACGACACATGGCATCCTGGTCCACAAAGCGCAGATTTGGCTATTTTTTGGCTTTTGTCGTATTGGCAGTTTTTGCCGTCGGTTTGCCTGGGTTTTTGTTTTTTTATAAAGCTCCGACATGCGCGGACGGCCGGCAAAACGGAAGCGAGAGAGGTATAGATTGCGGTGGCACCTGTGTCAAGCTCTGTCCGGCGGATTTTGTCGCGCCACGCGCGCTGTGGAGCTACTCCGCATCGGTTACTCCCGGCGTCTACAACGCGCTGGCTTATGCGGAGAATCCAAATCAATCTGTATACGCGTCAGCCGTCGGTTACACTTTCAGATTATATGATTCCGCGGGGTTATTGATAGCGGAGAAAAAAGGTAAAACTTTAGTGCCGACAGGGCAAAAATTCGCCATATTTGAAGGTGGTGTGAGAACGGGCCAGAGGATTCCTCTGAAAACCACTTTTGAATTCGGCGAAGTTTCCGATTGGAAGCTCGGCAAATCGGTTCCCAATCCCCGAATTATCTCCATAGATCTGGAACAGAGCGAAACGCCTACGGCGGAAGTCAAAGTTTCAAACGATTCAACCGATTTGACCCTTTCATCTCTGGACGCTTTTATCATTATTTACGACTCCGCCGACAACCGCATGGCTTTTTCAAAAACCCGCATTGATCGGATCGCTCCGCGACAGACCGAAACTTTTTATTTTACTTGGCCGTCGGCTTTTCCGCGACCGGCAGTCCGCAAAGAAGTTTTGTTTGTGGCGCATTAAACCGAAAATCAAAACAAACAAAAATTGCCGGCACGTTCCACCAAAACTTGAACCGAAAAAATGTCTCCCATCATAAAAAATATTTCCCTGCGTTTGACGCGGACTCATGTGGACTGGGTGATGCTATCCTCCGCGTCCGTTCTGGTTTTATTCGGACTGATAACCATGAATTCGTTCGTGGGTGACAATTATTTTTTTGAAAAGCAGATTGTTTGGTTCGGCGTCTCTCTGGCCATCTTTTTTGCCGCCAGTTTTTTTGATTGGTCTTTTTTGCGGCGGACGGAAGTGCTCATTTCTCTCTTCGGAACGCTTTTAGGTGTCCTCGGGCTTTTGTTTTTGGTTGCCAAAACCATAAAAGGGGCCCAAAGCTGGCTTTCTCTGGGCTTTTTCACTTTTCAGCCGACCGACATAGCCAAAGTGCTCCTCATTTTCATTCTGGCAAAATATTTCTCCCGCCGACATATAGAAATCGCCAACATCCGCCATATCATCATTTCCGGTCTGTATGCTCTCATTCTCTTTGTACTCATTGCTCTACAACCGGACTTTGGCGGAGCGGTAGCGGTTTTTTGTGTCTGGTTTGGCATGGTTTTGGTTTCCGGCATATCAAAAAAACATATAGCGGTCTTGTCTTCTTGCGTTCTCATATCGCTCGCTTTGCTCTGGAATTTTGGTTTCAAAGATTATCAAAAAACTCGAATCGTTTCTTTTCTCCATCCCCAAGAGGACATTCGGGGAACAGGCTATAACGCGTATCAGTCCATGATAGCCGTGGGGTCTGGTGAAATTTTTGGCAAAGGCATTGGCTATGGCACTCAGTCAAAATTAAAATTTTTGCCGGAATACCAGACGGATTTTATTTTCGCCGCTTTTGCCGAAGAGTGGGGTTTTATCGGTGTGATTATATTTTTCGGTGTTTTCGGTCTGCTCATTTGGCGTATCATAGCGAACGCCCGTCGTGGCGCCACAAATTTTGAAATTCTCTATGGTTTGGGATTGGCCGTGTTGTTTATGAGTCATTTTGTCATAAATATAGGCACCAATATGGGACTTTTGCCCGTAACTGGTATCACACTGCCTTTTGTTTCATACGGCGGATCACATCTGGTCACATCTTTTTTGGCTCTGGGAATTTTGGAATCTTACAGACGATCCATGAGAGCGGTGCACAGAGAAGAAACCAAAAACGAATTTTTGGGGATTTAATTAGAATACATTTCATTTGTGATTTTTTCTATAAATCCTTTCGCCATTAATTTTAATGTATCAATATCCAAATTCTGCAAATTTTCCCATAGTTGAAAAGTTTTGTAATCCTCATCTTCTTCAATAGTTTCCCATTCACACGGTTCAATTTCGACAAAATCATCGTCTTCCGGAGTATACTCTCGATTCATTACCAAAAAAGGAAAATAAAAATCCTTATTCTTATCAAGATATTTTAATATTGTGATAGCTAGTTCACGACTAATATCCATATACTAGTGATCTTTGATCGAATAGAAAAGAAAATCAACTAGCTTAAATTTGTATAATTTTTATTGTATCATCGCCAGGAAATTGAGAGTATAAGAACATCTCGGCTATGGTTAAAACTTTTTTCCCTTTAGGTATTGCGAGAAATCCTTTCACGATAATTTTTTTCTTTGTTTGTCTTACTATATATTCATGAATATAACCTAACTGTTCAGCGGTATGATCCGTATGTAGTGTTGATTGAATTTCTGCTTCCAAAATAATTTCTTCAATCACTCGATCTTCCTTACTGAATCTTTGAATAAATAGATCTGGTCGATAACCATGAATGGGAGTTTTGTGTTCATGCCACCCTTTTTTGACAAACTTATTCCTACAATTCACCAAGACAGACTCATGTAATTCTGCCATTTTATTAACTGATGTTTTTAAGAACAAACTTAGCTAATTCAGCATAAGCACCCATTCCGGTCCCAAACCTCTTTGCACCATTTTTATTTGTTCCTTTCCAAAAATCAGCACCTAGCTTATTTAACCCATTAA
>JAUSGU010000033.1 GCA_030648825.1 bacterium | reverse complement strand
TCCGATACCCACATAGTTTGCTCCGGAATTGACATAGAGAGTTCCTGAATCAAAATTGGAATTTCCGCCAAAAGTGGAAGTGAGCACAGTGGATGAGTCACCTCCGGAGACGGTGAGGTGAGTCGCTGAGATCGTGGTGCCGGAAAAACTGGATTCGGTGATACTAGCTTGCGCGATGTCCGAACCTCTGAAATTTCCGAGATTTATATTATCGTATACCCTCTCCACGTTTGTCGTGTTTCTGCCAGCTGTGCGTGCGACTGTGTTTATGGTGGCGAGTAATTCTTGACGCATGTCGGATAATTCGGCACGAGTCACAGCATTGGTCGGTACATAATAATTTGTAGTGACGACGACAGGAGAAGAATTTGATAAATTATTTTGAGAATTATTAGGCGAAACAGTTGGCGATGATGTCAAGCTATTTACCGCCACTCTGATTCGGCTCGGAGTGGAAGTTGAGATTTTCGGCGCCGGTGGAACCAATATGATACCGTCATTGGACGCCAGATCTCTCTGACCTTTGATATTGATATTTTTTCCATCAAAGAGGTTTGCTACGAATACGCCGGTTTGTTTGAAAGTCTGGTTTACACCCCTATATATCCCGAGAGCCATAGTTTCCAAAGCGCGACCCAGAGGATTGGAAGCATTGGAAACCGCAGCTACAGATTGATAGGCGAGATTATGGGTAAATTGAGCTAAATCAAAGCCTGTAAGGAAATCTCGGCTATCCGAGAGCAAATCGCCACCTGCATATATAGACGCTATATATGCATTTTTTGTATTTTCTAGAGTACCTATGGGATCGGAAACCACCCTATAGGCAAATGTCCCTGACTTGTTCAAAAACACTTCATATGTGTTTGTAATGGCCTGACCGGTCTTATGAACCAGAATAAACCCTAGACGAGAATATTCTCCGGATGTCAAGAGTGTTTTTTCATATTCGTGGGCGACATTTCTGACTGATCCGACCAGACTGTCAAATGTTTCTCCCACCGCCAAACCAACATTTTTTGTCGTTGAATTTATAAATCCAAAAACAGATCTGGCATTCTTTGCGTCGGATATGAAATAACCACCGGCGATCAATGATGCGGAGAGCAACACTGCGAGACTTTTATTGCCGAGCTCGGCTAGCCGATGTGAGTTGACAAAATTTTTTTGGAAAGAAAACTTTTGTCGTTGTGGTAAAGAGAAAAAAGTATTTTTTAATTTTTTTATATTCGGAATGAGTTCACGATCATCATTTCCGTATTCTAGAGGCGTATATGGAGAAACTTCCGGAGTTTTTGTTTTGGCAATCTCGGGTGGCGAGATCGCAGAAAAATTTTCTGAAATTTTTTCTTCCGGAACTTCTGGTCTAACCGAGATTTCCGGACGGAGTATATGCTGATAAGTTTTTAGAGATTCTTCGGAGACAAACCACGATCGTCCCACCATCCGAGCTTCAATTTTTTTTCCTCTAATTAGCTGACCGATATAGTCTTGGGTATAGCCTCCCAACTCGCTAGCTCGTTTAGACGAGATGAATATTTTTCCATCAAAATACAGAGGTTGGCTCATGCCGATATTATATTAGAGAACCTCAACAACAACCCTGTGGAGAACTGATTTATTTTTTGATTTTTATTTATCAAAACTAATAAATAAACAAAAGAGATGTCCGCGTGGAGGCCTTGGAGGCGCGACGGCGCTGGAAACGAGGAAGTTTTTCAGTAGAAAAACTTCCGTACTCCACGCGGACATCTCTTTTGTTTTTTATTTCATGGCTCTATATCATTTTTTCATCTATAAAGGTTTATCAATGTTTGAAAATGAATGATAATTTGTACAAATGATTGTATGGTCTATATTTGAGAGTTAAATATAAAATCTTTTTTATTGTGAAAGTGCGATATTTTAAGTTTATTCTCAAAATCTTCTATTTAGAAGTAAGACAATCATATGAAAAATAAAAACTAATCAGAACATAAAAAACACCTACTTGTCGATACATCAAACAATCTTGTTTGCGTTAGAACTTTTTTTATGTTTCAATGGATTTCTTTATGGAAATTCGCAATATAGCCATCATCGCCCACGTTGACCACGGCAAGACTACTCTCATGGACGGCATTATGAAACAATCGGGTGTCGCCAAAGAGGGTTTTTCTATGGATTCAAACGCTCTGGAACAAGAGCGTGGTATTACCATATATGCCAAAAATGCTTCTATAGAATACCGAGGCACAAAAATAAATATCGTTGATACGCCGGGACACGCTGATTTCGGATCCGAGGTGGAACGCGTCTTGCGTTCTATTGATACCGTTCTCCTCCTCGTTGATGCCCAAGAAGGTCCAATGCCCCAAACGAGATTTGTTTTAAAAAAATCTCTGGAGCTCGGCATGAAACCGATCGTCCTCATAAATAAAATAGACAAACCGGCCGCCAGACCGACAGAGGTCATGGATGAAATCCTGGAACTTTTCATAGAGCTCGGCGCCACGGATGAACAACTGAATTTCCACACGATTTATTCCATAGGACTAGAAGGTATCGCCAAAAAAAATCTCGCCGACGAATCAAAAGATCTCACTCCCCTATTAGATACTATTATAGAATTAGTGCCACCCGCGCCATCAAATATAAACATCCCTCTGCGTATGCAACCTTTTAATTTGGCATACGATTCATATACAGGTCGTCTAGCTCTCGGTCGCATTTATGAAGGCCAAGTACGTGTCGGTCAGAACGTACTTATAAAAAAGCCTACAGGAGAAACACGTTCAGGCAAAGTAACAAAACTTTATACATTTATCGGTCTGGACAGAAAAGAAGTGAGCGAAGCCGGCGCTGGAGATATCTGTCTACTGGCCGGATTACCGGATATTTTCATAGGTGAAACGATCTGTGAATCAACCGACCAAACTCCCCTTCCCGCAATTGCCGTGGACGAACCAACCATCGCTCTCAATTTCATGGTTAATAACTCTCCCTTTGCCGGCCGTGAAGGCAAATTTGTCACTACCCGCCAGATTCGCGAGAGACTGGAAAAGGAATTGGAAGTAAATGTCGGCCTGCGTATTGAATTTTCTGATAGTGATATATTCAAAGTCTATGGCCGAGGCGAACTCCATATCTCTATTCTTCTGGAAAATATGCGTCGGGAAGGTTTTGAACTCCAAGTTTCCCAACCGCAAGTCATCATAAAAGAAATTGACGGAAAAAAAAGCGAACCTTTTGAAGAGGTCATAGCTGATGTTCGAAACGATGTATCGGGCGAAGTCATAAAAAAACTTTCTACTCGCAAAGGCATCATGACAAATATGCGCGAACACGCGGGTATCGCTCGTCTGACATTTGAAATTCCCACTAGAGGTCTCCTCGGTTATCGAGGTGAATTCGTCATAGACACCCGAGGCGAAGGTATCCTCTCATCTCACTTTATCGGTTTCCGACCGCATGTGGGCATCATTGAAAAGCATGAATTCGGTTCCATGATATCCATGGAGACGGGTGATGCGGTAGGATTCGCTCTCTGGAATCTCCAGGAACGTGGTGTTCTCTATATCGGCGCGGGTGTACCTGTATATGAAGGCATGATCATCGGTAATACATCAAAAGGCGATGATCTGGATGTAAACCCTTGCAAGGGCAAGGTTATGTCAAACTACCGATCGGCGGGCAAAGACGAAGCCATTGACCTCGTGCCTCCATTCACCCTCTCTATTGAACGCGGTTTAGAAACAATGCATGAAAGTGATTTTTTGGAAATTACTCCCGAATCTGTCCGTCTGCGCAAACAATTTTTAAAGAAAAACGATAGAGAGAAAGGTAAAAAAACAAAATAGCGAAAGTAGTGTCCGCGTGGAGGCCTTGGAGGCGCGACGGCGCCGGAAACGAGGAAG